>JASHSE010000018.1 GCA_030036975.1 Xanthobacteraceae bacterium
TTGAACCCCGATGCCTAATCATCTCGACCGCATTACATCGGACCTCAATGTTTTGAGTGGTCGGCCGTGCATTCGCGGCCAGCGAATTCGCGTGGCTGATATCCTGGAGCTGTTGGCCAGCGGCGCGACACCTGCGGAGATTTTGGCCGATTATCCGTATCTTGAAGCTGCCGACATCACGGCATCCCTCGAATATGCCGCGAGGCTCTTGGATCATCCGGTAATCCGGCTTTCCTGACGTGCGGTTTTTGATCGATGCGCAGCTGCCGCCGAGTCTGGCAAACCATCTCTCTTCTCACGGACATGAAGCTATCCATGTTTCCGACATCGGACTGACCGCTGCACCTGATAAGGTCATTTGGTCCCGCGCTACTGCTATCGGCGCCGTCCTCGTTACCAAGGATGAAGATTTCGTGATGATGCGCGCCTTGGACAATCAAGGGCCGCCGGTCGTCTGGGTACGCACCGGAAACACCACTAAACGGGCCTTGATTTCACGGGTTACGGAAAAATTGCCTGCCTTGGTTCACTCGTTGGAGCGTGGCGATACGATCATTGAGATATCAGATCATTGAGTGGTATGCCTGCCTTCATTAACCTCGGCGATCTCATTCCGCGCGGCCGCGATCCGAGCAAGATCGCGATCATCGATCTCGGCGGCGAGCAGCCGCCGCGTCAATTCAGCTTCGGGCAGCTCGACGCCATGGCGAACGGCGCCGCGCGCGCGTTGGCCAAGCGCGGCTTCCGCCGCGGCGACCGCGTCGCCATCCTCTCGGCCAACCGCGCCGAATATCTCGCGGCCTATTACGGCATCATGCGCGCCGGCCTCGTCGCGGTGCCGGTGAATTTCAAGTTTCCGCGCGAGACCATCCATTTCATCATCGGCGACGCCGGCGCCAAGCTCGCGGTCTGCGATGCGGCGCGCGCGCCGGACTGTCCAAGTGATATTCCCCATGTCACGTTCGGCACGGAATTCGACGCGTTCCTCGATCCAGGTCGCTTCGACCCCGTAACGCCGACGGCAGACGAGCCGGCGATGTTTCTCTACACGTCGGGATCGACCGGCGCGCCCAAGGGCGTCGTGCTCTCGCACGGCAGCCATATCTGGGTGGTGGAGACGCGGCTTTCTCCCGGCCTCGACCACGCCATCTATCTGATCGCGGCGCCGCTCTATCACATGAACGCGCTGGCGCTGGCCAAGCTCGCCTGCGCCGCCTACGCCACCATCGTGCTGCTGCCGCAATTTTCGGCGCGCGCCTATATCGAGGCGATCGGGCGCTATCGCTGTAGCTTCCTCACCGCGGTGCCGCCGATGATCGCCATGATGCTGCGCGAGCGCGAAGCGCTGGCGCGCACCGATCTCTCCACCGTGGAATTCGTGCGCATGGGCTCGGCGCCGGTCAGCGCCGCGCTGATGGCGGCGTTGCGCTTGGCGCTGCCGCGCGCGTCGGTGACCAATGCGTACGGCACCACCGAGGCCGGGCCGGTGGTGTTCGGCCCGCATCCCAACGGCTTGCCGCAGCCCGAACTCTCGGTCGGCTATCCGCATCCGCAAGTGCGCGTGCGCCTGGTCGACGGCGCCAATCGCAATGCCGATCAGGGCGTGCTGGAAATGAAATGCCCGGCGCTGATGCTCGGCTACCACAATCAAGCCGCCCCGTCCGCACCGTCCCCCGCGAGCGGGGGAGCGGAAGGGCGGGGGCCGATGACGCCGGACGGCTTTTACGTCACCGGCGACGTGTTCCGCCGCGACGCCGACGGCTTTTATTATTTCGTCGGCCGCACCGACGACATGTTCGTCTGCGGCGGCGAGAACATTTATCCGGCCGACGTCGAGCGCCTGCTGGAGCGGCATCCGGACGTGGCGCAAGCCGCGGTGGTGCCGGTCGACGACGACATCAAGGGCCAGAAGCCGGTCGCCTTCGTGATCCGCAAAGTAGGCCGCGCGCTCGATGCCGACACGGTCAAGCGTTTCGCCCTGGCGCACGCGCCGGCCTACCAGCATCCGCGCCACGTCTGGTTCGTCGACGAGCTGCCGCTCGCCTCCACCAACAAGCTCGACCGCGCCGCGCTCCAACGCATGGCGCAGGCGCGGCTGGCGGCGGCGAGTAACGCCGATGCGGATTCTGCTTCCTAAATTCCGCTCATTCCCGCGACAGCGGCAATCCAGTTTGTAGGATGGGTTGAGCGCAGCGAAACCCATCATGCCGCGTCGATGTGCAAATGATGGGTTTCGCTGCGCTCAACCCATCCTACGTCGTCCCGCGCGCGCCGAAGATCGCGGTGCCGACCCGCACGTGCGTGGCGCCGAACGCGATTGCGATCTTGAAATCGGCGCTCATGCCCATGGATAGGAGCGCAAGCCCGTTGCGCCGCGCGATCTCTCCGGTCAGCGCGAAGTGCGGCGCCGGCGCTTCGTCGAATGGCGGGATGCACATCAGGCCGGCGACCGCCAGGCCGTGGCGCGCGCGGCAGGCGGCGATGAAGTCGTCGGCGTCCTGCGGCTTGACACCGGATTTTTGCGGCTCGGCGCCGGTATTGATCTCGACAAACAGAGTGGGGCGGCGGGATTGCCGCGCCATTTCCTTGGCCAGCGCCGCAGCCAAATTGTCGCGGTCGAGCGCGTGGATGGCGTCGAACAAAGCCACCGCGTCGCGCGCCTTGTTGGATTGCAGCGGCCCGACCAGGTGCAGCGCGACGCCGCGATGGCGCGCCATCAGCGCCGGCCATTTGGCCTTCGCTTCCTGCACGCGGTTCTCGCCGAATACGCGCTGGCCGGCGCCGATCACCGGCTCGATCGCCTCGGCATCGAACGTTTTCGAGATCGCAACCAGAGTGACGCCGGCCGGATCGCGGCCGGCGTCGCGGCAGGCCGTTTCGATCTCGCAACGCACCGCGGCGAGGCCGGCGGGCGGATTCATGGTTGCCATCGGGTAAATGCGCCTGCGGTTTCTCTCAAATTGCACCGATCCAACGAAGGGCATTTTTACCCCTGCCGGTTAGATTGCGAAACCGGGTCGAGGGTGCAAGATGCCGGACGGGGTTCCGTTTTCCAAGAGGTCGGAGAGCGCGCGGCGCAAGCCATTGCGGCGCGGCAAGCCGACGCTGAGCATCCGCGCGCGCCTGATCGTGCTGGCGCTGCTCGCCGTGACGCCGCTGATGTTCGAGCGCATCCACGCCATCGAGGGGGCGCGCGCCGAACGCACCGCGCACGCCCACGCCCAGGTCATCGAGCTGGCGCGGCGCGGCGCCGATGCGCAGGACCAGATCATCATCTCGGTGCGCGCACTCTTACAGATCGTGGCGCGAGTCTATGCCCGAACCGCGTTCGATCGCGACGAATGCAATCAATATCTCACCAGCCTTGCCGGCACCATTCCGTGGATCCACACGCTGTCGGTCGCCGCCACCGACGGCCGCATCACCTGCTCGACCCGGGCGCAGGCGATCGGACTGAACGTCGGCGACCGCGCGCATTTTCAACACGCGCTGCATTCGCGCGACTTTGCGCTCAGCGATTATCTCATCAGCCGCATCCACGAGCCGCCGACGATCATCGCCACCCTGCCGGCACTGAAGGCCGACGGCACGGTTGCCGGCGTCGTGCTGGCCGCGATCGATCTGCAATGGATTCCCGAACTCGCGGCCACCGCGACGCAGCATTCCGGCGCCTCGATCCTGCTGATCGATGGCGGCGGCACGCTGGCGGCGGCTTCGGCCAATCTGGAAAGCTCGGTCGGCAAGCGCTTTGCCGATCACGCCCTGGTGCGCGACATGCTCGCTCACGACGAAGGCACGATCACGACCGCCGGCCTCGACGGCGGCCGGCACATCTTCGCCTATGTGCGCGTGCCGTGGACCAATGCGAGCCTCGCCGTCGGGCTCGACCAGGAGGCGGTGCAGGCGGACATCGACCGCGACATCGGCGTCGGCTATATGCAGCTGGCGCTGATTGGCGCGCTCGTTCTCCTCGTCACCTGGTTCGGCGGCGACCAGTTGATCGTACGGCCGATCCGTTCGCTGACCCGCACCGTTGGACGGTTCGGCCGCGGCGATCTCGAAGCGCGCGCCAGCGCCGAGCGCTGGGTTGCCGAATTCGAGCCGCTGGCCAGTGCCTTCGACGACATGGCCGACAAGCTCGCCCGCCGCGAGGAAGAGCTGCGCATCGCCAATCAGCACCTCGATGAGTTGGCCAGCCTCGACGGCCTGACCGGCCTCGCCAACCGCCGCGGCTTCGACCGCGAGCTCCAAAGCGCCTGGCAGCACGCCGCCGAGAGCCGACAGCCGCTGGCGCTGATGATGATCGATATCGATCATTTCAAGCTCTACAACGACCGCTACGGCCATGTCGCCGGCGACACTTGCCTGCGCGCGGTCGGCGAGACGCTGTCGCTGGTCACGCTCGAAGAGGCGGTGCTGGTGGCGCGCTACGGCGGCGAGGAGTTCGCGCTGCTGTTGCCCGGCCTCGATCTGCCGCGCGCGGCGGCGCTCGCCGAAGAGGCGCGCAAGGCGATCGAGGATCTGATGATCACCCACGCCGAGGCGCCGAACCGCCTCGTCACCATCAGCATCGGGGTCGAGGCGCTGGTGCCCGAAAAGGGCGTGCCGGCCGCCGACCTGGTCGAGGCCGCCGATGCCGCGCTCTACGCCGCCAAACGCAACGGCCGCAACGCCGTCGTCGCCCACGCGCCGCTGCAGTTCAGCATGGCGTCGTGAGAATGATCCTGCCACGCGCGAAGCGCGGGGCAGGGGCCATCTTGCGGAGCAAGATGGCGGAGCGGGCGCCGGACTCGCCGCCCCACTTTGCTCGACGGAGTTTCGTCGAGTCCCCACGCCCCTTCCACCATCCTCTGCTCGCTTGCGCTCCAGGCGCCGGCGCCGCTGTCATCGTCCCTTCATAAAACGTCAGCACGTTTGAAGGGGGCAAAGGCAGGGGCAGACCGATGAGCGAAATTGCAGCGGCGTTAACGGGTTCGATCGAGCCGGCGCGGGGCGGCGGGCCGAAGCCCGATCATGGCGTCAATCCGCTGACATTGATCCTGTTCTTCGGGGTGTTGGCTGCCGACCTGGCGCGCTGCAAAACAGCAGGGGGAATTCGGCAATGAACGACACTGCAGCGCCCGGCGCCGCCAAACTGGCGATCGCGAAAACCGTTCAAGAATACATCGACGAACTACCGGCCTGGTCCGACGGCACGAGACTGAAAACTTCGCCGATGACCGGCATGCAGTGGCGCATCTGGTCGCTGGCGGCGACTGGAAAATTCTTCGAAGGCTACGTCGTGTTCATGACCGGCGTGGCGTTGCCGCTGATTACGCGTCAATTCCACATTCCCCCCGGCGTGAACGGTATCATCAGCGCGGCGAGCCTCGCCGGCATTTTGTTTGGCTCGGTGCTGCTGGGCGGCTTGTCCGATATTTTCGGACGCAAGCGCATGTTCATCGCCGAGATGATCATCTTCTGCGCCTTTTTGGCACTCCTGCTGCTTTGTACCAACTTCCTCTCGCTCGCGATCTGCTTGTTTGGGCTCGGCCTGGCGCTCGGCTGTGACTACCCGACTGCGCACATGATTATCTCGGAGAGCGTCCCGAGCACCGCCCGCGGCAAGCTCGTGCTCGGCGCCTTCGCCTTTCAGGCAGTCGGCGCGTTGGGCGGCACCGGCATGGGCTGCCTTGTTCTCGTGCTCGACCCCAATCTTTCGGCTTGGCGCTGGATGTACGCCACGGCGCTGATTCCTGCTTTGTTCGTGACCCTCGGCCGCTTCTTTATCGTCGAAAGTCCCAACTGGCTCGCCGTGCGCGGCGAGCATGACGCGGCTGAAGTATCGGTCACCCGCTTGCTGCATCGTGAGCCTCGATACCCGAGCAATGTGATCCTGGTACGGCCGGAGACCTCAGGTGAACACAAGCCGCGCAGCAAGGCTTCGTTTTGGGCGCTGTTTAACGATCGCAACCGCCGCGCCACGATTTTTGCCTCGGTGCCCTGGTTTATCCAGGACCTCGGCACCTACGGCATCGGCATTTTCACGCCGGTCATTCTGGCGGCTGCACTCGGCGGTGGTGCTGACCATATCCGCAGCCTGAGCGACATGATCACGAATAGCATCCTCGCCGCGAAGGGTGCGGCGATGATCGATGTTTTGCTGATCGTCGGTATCCTGTTCGCGATCGCGCTGGCCGATAAATACGGCCGCATCTGGTTGCAGATCATCGGCTTTATCGGCTGCGCCCTTGGCCTCTTGATCGCCTCGTTTTCGATCGACGCCGGCGGCGAAAGCAAGATCGTGCTCATCTTCGCCGGCTTCATGCTGTTCGACTTTATGACCAATCTCGGCCCGAATGCGCAGACCTACTTGATCGCCGGCGAGGTCTTCCCGACCGAGGTCCGCGGCATGGGCGCGGGCTTTGCCGCCGCGTTTGCCAAGATCGGTGCGGTCGCAACGGCCTTCCTGTTCCCGATCCTGCTGGTGGCCATCGGCACGCGCACCTTGCTCTATGGGTTGATCGTCACCTCAATTCTCGGGGCGGTAGTCACCTGGATGTACCGCATCGAGACGACAGGCGTGAATCTCGACGAGATCGGCCGTGACGAGGCCACACCAAGTGTTGCAAACAAAAAGGTGGCAGCATGAACGCGTCAGTTCTCCACGCGCACCGATTCCGTCCGATCTCGCTGACGGCTGCACTGATCACTTTCGGGCTGGTCGCGCTGCCGGCGGTCCCCCTACACGCCGCCAGCATCACGCTCAGCGAAACCGGTTCGACCTTGCTTTATCCGCTGTTCACGCAGTGGATTAGCGATTACGCCAAGGTGGCGCCCGACGTGACGCTGACCGCTGCGTCGACCGGCTCCGGCGCCGGCATTGCCGCGGCGACCTCCGGCGAGGCGCAGATTGGCGCCTCCGACGCCTATATGTCGGACGAGCAGTTCCAGCAGAACCCCGGCATCGTAAACATTCCGGTCGCCATCTCGGCGCAGACGGTGAACTACAATGTCCCTGGTCTTAACAATGCGGGATTGAAGCTCGACGGACCGACGCTTGCCGGCATTTACAGCGGCAAGATTACGACCTGGGACTCGCCGCAGATCGCGGCCCTTAACCCGGGCGCACAACTGCCGCACCAGCCGATCGTACCGATCCGGCGTTCCGATGCGTCCGGCGACACTTTCATATTCACTCAGTTCCTTGATTTCTCGACCCAGAGCTGGGAAGACAAGATCGGCTATGGCACCAGCGTGGAATGGCCCGCCGTTGCTGGAGAGCAAACGGCTGCGGGCAACGACGGCATGGTGAAGACTGTCGCGGCAACGCCCTATTCGCTAGCGTATATCGGGATCAGCTTCCGCGATGCGATCACCAAGGCCGGGCTGGGGACTGCGCAGATCAAAAATGAGAACGGCAAATTCCTGCTGCCGACGGTCGACACCATCAACGCGGCGGCCTCGTCGCTCGATCAACGGACGCCGCCTGACGAACGGTTGACCCTGGTATTCGCGCCCGGCGACGATTCGTACCCGCTGATCAATTACGAGTATCTCATCGTCGCGACACGGCAACCTGACGCCCAAACCGCCGCCGCGCTCCGCCACTTCCTGCTCTGGGCGGTGGCACTCGATGGCGGCAACGCGCAAAAATTCCTCGACTGCGTCGGCTTCATCGCATTGCCGGATTTCATTCGCGCGTTGAGCGAGAAGCAAATAGCGAGGGTCCAGGCGGCCGCCGCAGAACGCTAAGGCGTTTTGCAGGTCAGTCCGCCGCCGGACTGCTTGGCCGCGCTCCTGAAACTGATAAGGTTCGTCGTTGCGACTGATAAAAATGCGAATGATTTTAGTTGGTCGGGGGAACGCCAACATGCGATCTTGGCCTTTGCCGCCGCCGCCGCGTTTCATCGTCTATACGGCCGTCGTTTTGATAACGGCGTCGGCAACAAGACTCTCGTGACCGGGATGTGTGTTTCCTTGAGAGAAGCGGACCGATGGCGATCGGTCGGAATTTTTTAGAGGAGAACCGAACGTGCCGCTCCACTTCTGCCACCCGTCCGCTCCGCACACCAAGCTCAACGTTCCCGAATGGTACGTTTGCGACCTGATGCTGGAGCGCGCGCTCGACGCGATCATCCGCCGGCTCAAAAAGCTCGACCGCGACCACGACATTCCCTACCTCGCCGGCTACAGCCGCGACGGCACGATCATCTATATCGATCGCCACATGCCGACGGCGTTCAAACACAAGGGTCGAAAAGTCGAAACCGACCGTTTTCTCGTCCTCCATGAGGAGGTCGAGAAAACCATGATCGATCGGCTCAACCTCCACTATCTGCATGCCCATCAGATCGCGACTCGGGTCGAACGAGACGCCGTGGTCGCCTGCGGCATCAATTGGAACGCGTACGACGATTTCATGCAGGACAACGTCAAATATGTCGGCGACAAGCGGTTGACCAAGGTTCCGGCCGATCTCGATCTAAAACCTTATCGCGACGAACACGATACCGAGCTGCTCGAACGCATGGCGCGGGCGATCGAGCGCGGCCATCATCCGATCAACCATCACGCGCAAAAGCTCCATGCCAGGATCCATGTGACCCTGTCCGACATCAGGGCGAACGCCGGGACGGCGCGGCACGTGACCAGGCCCGAAGCGAAGCCGCGCAAGCCGAAGCGCGCGTCGGTCAACCGCAGATGATTTTGCCGGCGCCCATTGCGCGGCCGCGCCGCGATGGGCGGATCAAGCCATCACCGCGCCTGCCCGTGATAGACGCTGTTCGGCCGCATGTCGGTCGCCGCGGCGACGCGGTTCGTCATGTTGAAGAAGCCGGCCACGGCGGCGATGTCCCAGATGTCGCGGTCGGAAAAGCCGGCGCGGCGCAACGCGGCGCGGTCGTCGTCCTCGACGCGCCACGGCTCCGCGGTCAGCTTGACGGCGAAATCGAGCATGGCGCGCTCGCGCGCCGACAGCCGCGCGGCGCGATAATTCATCGCCATCAATTCGCCGAGCACCGGATCGCCGGACAACTGGCGCACCGCGGCGCCATGGGCGACCAGGCAATAGTAGCAGCGGTTCTGCGCCGAGACCGCGACCGCGATCATCTCGCGCTCGAGCTTGCTCAGGCCCGACGGCGCCAGCATCAGATCGTTGTACATGCCGACGAAAGCCTCGAGCTTCGCCATGTCGAAAGCGTAGGCGGTCAGCACGTTGGGCACGAAGCCGAGTTTGTCTTCGCATTTGGCAAAATAGGCCGCCATCTCGGGCGACAACGGCGCCGGCGCGAGCGCCAGCGCGGTGATCGTCGTGTCATCGCCGGCGGCAGCGCTCGGCCGCGCCTGCGCCGGCCGGGCCGCCGCAACGGCTTTGCGATTGGGTTTCTTGGCCATAGGGACCCCTTTGGATATGGAATCGTCATTCCGGGGCCGAGCCAACGGGTCCGGCCCGAAGTGGCCGGCCCGATGACAAGCTCCGCGAGGAGCCCGGAATGACCGCGACAAGTATAAACTCGCCGTAGCGGATATGCGCGCCGTGCGGGTATGATCGGCGGGGCGAATCGCAGCGCTGGCGGGAGCACGCATGGCTATCCAGGACACCCACAGCGGCGACGGCCGCAACGCTCCCTCGCTGCTTGGCGCGGCTGCCGCGGCGTTGGCGCTGCGCGAGCCCGGCGTTGCCGCGGATTTTCTCACAAAATTTTTCGGCCGGGCCGCGCCCGAGGATTTGGAGCGTTACCGGCCCGAACAGCTCGCCGCCATTGCCGATCAGGCCTGGGCGTTTTTTGCCGAGCGCCCGCCGGGCGCCGCCAAGTTGCGGCTTGCTCCGGCCGTCGTGCCGGGCGTGGCCGCGCTCGACATCGTCAATGACGACATGCCGTTCCTGGTCGATTCGGTCATCGGCGAGCTCAACGAACGCGGCCTTGCCATTTCGTTCCTGGTCCATCCGGTATTCCTGGTCGAGCGCAACCATGCCGGAACGCTGGTCGGCTTCGAAGCTGGCCGTCGCGGCGAGGGCACGCGCGAAAGCTTCATTCATATCCACATCGACGGTGTGGCAGACGCCGCGGCGATGGCCGAGGTCGCCGGCACGCTCGAAGGCATTCTCGCCGAGGTCCGCGTCTGCGTGCAGGATTGGCAGCCGATGCTCGGCCGCGCGCGGGAGGCGATCGCGGATTTAAGAAACAATCCGCCGCCGTTGCCGGTCGATGAGATCGCCGAGGCGGTGCAGTTTCTCGAGTGGCTTGCCGGCGACAATTTCACCATGCTCGGCTCGCGCGACTATGCCTATACCAGCGACGAGCAGGCGCTGCAGCCGATGTTCGAGACCGGGCTCGGGCTGCTTCGCTCGCCCGAGCTGCGGCTGTTGCGCCGCGGCAACCAGCTCGTCAGCATCACGCCGGAAATCCGCGAATTCCTCGAAGAGCCGCGCCTGCTCATCGTCGCCAAGAGCGCGGTGCGCGCCCGCATCCACCGCCGCGTCAACATGGACTATGTCGGCGTCAAGCGCTTCGACGCCGAGGGCAAGCTGATCGGCGAGCGGCGCTTCTGCGGGCTGTTCACCTCGACCGCCTATACGCGCTCGACCCGCGCCATTCCGTATCTGCGCCGCAAGGTCGCTCACATCATCCGCCGCGCCCGCTTCGACGCGCAGAGCCATTCCGGCAAGGCGCTCGTCAACGTGCTGGAGACCTATCCGCGCGACGAATTGTTTCAGATCGCCGAGGACACGCTGTACCGCTTCGCGCTGACCATCCTGCAGCTCGACGAGCGGCCGCGGGTGCGCGTGCTGCCGCGGCGCGACCGCTTCGACCGCTTCGTCTCAATCCTGGTTTACGTGCCGCGCGACCGCTACGACAGCCGGGTGCGGGCGCTGATCGGCGATTATCTCGCCACCACCTACCAGGGACGGCTGCGGGCGTTCTATCCGTTCTTCACCGAAGGCCCGCTGGTGCGCGTACACTTCATCATCGGCCGCTACGAGGGCGAGACGCCGAACCCGGATCCGGCCGAACTCGATCGCGCGGTCGAGGCGATCGTGCGCAGCTGGGTCGACGGGCTCGAAGAGGCGATCGACGCCGAGCATAAAGCGGACGCGGTGCGCGGACTGTTCGCCCGTTATCGCGACGCGTTTCCGATCGACTATCGGGAAGTCTATCCGGCCGATAGCGCGCTGGCCGATATCCGCCTCATCGAAGCGCTGTCGGCTGCGCATCCGCTGGGCGTCGACCTGTACCGCGCCGCCGATGCCGCCCCCGCCGTCGCCGGCTTGAGGGTCTTCAGCCTCGGCCGGCCGATCCCACTGTCCGAGCGCGTGCCGGTCCTAGAGAACATGGGTTTCCGGGTGGTCGACGAGCGGACCTATCCGATCCGCCCGCACGACTCTGCCGAGCTGTGGTTTCACGACATGACGCTCGAAACCGCATCGGGCGAGGCCGCCGCGCTTGCGGCGCGCAAGGATCCGCTCGAAGCGTGCTTCCTTGCCGTCATGGGCGGCGCCGCCGAGAACGACGGCTACAACGCGCTGGTGCTCGCGGCCGGATTGGCCTGGCGCGACGTTGCCCTCGTTCGCACCATCTCGCGGTTTTTGCGGCAGATCCGCGTGCCGTACTCGCAGGATTACATGTGGGGCACGCTGCGCAAGCATTGGCGCATCGCGGCCGCGATCGTGTCGCTGTTCCACATGCGCTTCGCGCCGCGGCTGGCGTTGGCCGAGGCGCCCGGCGCGGCGAACGAGGCGGGCGTCACCTCAGCCATCGAGACCGCGCTGCAGGCGGTGTCCAGCCTCGATGAGGACCGCATCCTGCGCCACTTCGTCAACGCGGTGACGGCGGCAGTCCGCACCAATTTCTATCAGATCGACGGGAACGGGGGCGCCAAGGAGCCGATCGCGATCAAGTTCGCAAGCCGCAAGGTCGACGGCATGCCCTTGCCGCGGCCGCTCTACGAAGTGTTCGTCTATTCGCCGCGGGTCGAGGCGCTGCATCTGCGCTTCGGCAAGGTCGCCCGCGGCGGCATCCGCTGGTCGGATCGGCCGCAGGATTTTCGCACCGAAATTCTGGGCCTGGTGAAGGCGCAGAACGTCAAGAACGCGGTGATCGTGCCGGTCGGCGCCAAGGGCGGCTTCGTGCCCAAGTATCTCAAGCCAAGCGATACCCGCGAGGCGATCCAGGCCGAAGGCGTCGCCGCCTACAGATTATTTATCTCCACGCTGCTCGACATCACCGACAATATCGGGCTCGGCACCACCGGCGTGATCCCGCCGGCCAATGTGGTGCGGCGCGACGGCGACGATCCCTATCTCGTCGTCGCCGCCGACAAGGGCACCGCGGCCTTCTCCGACATCGCCAACGACATTGCGGCATCGCATGATTACTGGCTCGGCGACGCCTTCGCCTCCGGCGGCTCGGCCGGTTACGACCACAAGAAGATCGGTATTACCGCGCGCGGCGCCTGGGAATCGGTCAAACGGCATTTCCGCGAGATGGACGTCGACATCGCGGCGCGCCCGTTCACGGTGGTCGGCGTCGGCGACATGTCGGGCGACGTGTTCGGCAACGGTATGCTGCGCGAGAAGACCATCCGGCTCGTCGCCGCCTTCGATCACCGCGACATCTTCGTCGATCCGGACCCCGACGCCGAACGCAGCTTTGCCGAGCGGCGGCGCCTGTTCGAGCTGCCGCGCTCGAGCTGGCAGGATTTCGACAAGAGCCTCATTTCGCCCGGCGGCGGCATCTATTCCCGCGGTGCCAAGGACATCCAGCTATCGGTTGCGGCGCAGTAGATGTTCGGCGTTGGCGAACACGTCACGCCGCATGAGTTGATGCGCGCCATCCTCAAGACGCCGGTCGATCTCCTCTACTTCGGCGGCATCGGCACCTACGTGCGTGCCGCCGACGAGACCGACGAATCCGTCGGCGACCGCGCCAACGATGCGATCCGCGTCGCCGGCGCCGCGCTGCGCTGCAAGGTGATCGGCGAAGGCGCCAATCTCGGCATGACCCAGCGCGGCCGCGTCGAGGCGGCGTCGCGCGGCATTCGGCTCAACACCGACGCCATCGACAATTCCGCCGGCGTCAACACGTCCGACGTCGAGGTCAACATCAAGATCGCGCTCAGCATTCCGCTGCGCGACCGCCGCCTGGCGTTGCCCGACCGCAACGCGCTGCTCGCCGCCATGACCGAGAACGTTGCCGCGCTGGTGTTGCGCAACAATTACCTGCAGCCGCTCGCCATCTCGCTTTCCGAGCGGCGCGGCATGGAGGATTTCGGTTTTCTGCAGCGGCTCATTCAAAATCTCGAAGCGCGGCAAATGCTCGACCGCGCGGTCGAATATCTGCCCGACGATGCCGCGCTGGCCGAACGCCGCCGCCGCTCGCAACCGTTCACGCGGCCCGAACTCGCCGTGCTGCTCGCCCACGCCAAGCTGTCGCTCTACGAGGATTTGCTCGAATCGGCGGTGCCCGACGATCGCTATCTCGGCCGCGAAATGGTCCGCTATTTTCCACAAGCGATCGCCGCGCGTTTTCCCGACGCGCTCGAGCACCATCGGCTGCGCCGCGAAATCATTGCAACGCAGCTCGGCAACTCGATGATCAATCGCGGCGGGCCGTCGCTGATCGTGCGCATCGCCGATCAGACCGGCGCCACGCCGGCGGCCATCGCCTGCGCGTTTGCGGCGGTGCGCGACAGCTACGCCTTGTCGGCGCTCAACGGCGCGATCGACGAACTCGACAACAAGCTGTCGGGCAAGGTGCAGCTCGATCTCTACGCCGCCGTGCAGGATCTGCTGCTCGATCGCCTGGTCTGGTTCCTGCGCAACGTCGATCTCACCAAGGGGCTCGCTGACGTGGTGAGCCATTACGGCGAAGGCATCGGCGCGGTGGCGACCTGTCTGGATAGCGCGCTTTCCGAGGCTGGCCTGCGCGCGCGTACCGCGCGGCGGAGCGAACTTGCGGCGACCGGCGTGCCCGAGCTGCTCGCCGGCCGCATCGCCGACCTTGGCGTCCTTGGCGCCGCGCCCGACATCGTGCTGGTTGCCGACCGCACGGCGCGACCGATCGCTGAAGTCGCCGCGACCTATTTTGCTGCGGGTGCATTTTTCCGGCTCGATCGCGTCGCCGGCGCCGCGCGCGCCATCGCGGTCGACGATTATTTCGACCGGCTGGCGCTCGACCGCGCCCGCGACTCCATCGGCGACGCCGAGCGCCGGCTCACCGCCACGATGGTCAGTGGCGGCGCAAGCGGCGCCGCCGCGGTCGAGGCCTGGGTGACGCCGCGGCGCGCTGACGTCGAGCGCGTGCGCGCCGCCATCCACGAGATCGCGGGCTCCGGATTGACATTATCGAAGCTCGCGGTGGCCGCCAGCCTGCTTGGCGATTTGGCGAAGACCTGAGCGCCGTCAAAGGCTTAAGCGCCGCGGGAACCTTTGCCACAAAAAAGAACCCCAAGCAGGGTACGCGCTTGGGGTTCTTCGAGTCGTTGCCTCAACTTTAGGCTTATAGGGCCGGGCGGCGGGGTGTCGGGGGATGGGGGAGCCGCCCGGCCGGCCTAATGCGCGCTACATAATCTTCTGGTCCGCGGATGCAACGTGGCTGCACCGCGTATCACGCATTAGTGTTACCAGGTGCGGCAAACTGCCTGTGTTTCAAGTTCCAGTTCCACAGCGACAAGTCATCAGGTCCGCTCGTCCCCGCGAAAGCGGCGACCCAGCCTGGATTCCCGCTTGCGCGGGAATGAGCGGTTCCAGTCGCTGCGCTCTTTTGCCTGCCGGATCGCGTCCCACACCTTGTCGGGCGTCAACGGCATTGTCAGATCGCGCACGCCCAGTTCGCGTAGCGCGTCCAGCACCGCACTGACCACAACGACCGGCGCCGCCGTGGTTCCACCCTCGCCACCGGCCTTGATGCCTAGCGGATTGGTGGGCGAGAGCACCTCGGCGATTTCGGTTCGGAACGCTGGCAGGGTGTCGGCGCGCGGCATTCCATAATCCATCAACGAGCCGGTCAACGGCTGGCCGGAACCGGGATCGAGGAAAATTTGTTCCCACATCGCCTGGCCGACGCCTTGGGCGATGGCGCCGTGGGTTTGGCCGTGCACGATCAGCGGGTTGATGCAGCGGCCGACGTCATCGATGCAGGCGTAGCGCGTGATCGCAACCTCGCCGGTCTCGGCATCCACCTCGACTTCGCAGATCGCGGTGCCGTTCGGAAAGACCGGCTCGTGCATCTCGTTGTCGGCGACGACGGCAAGGCCGCCCTTCAGCTCGTCCGGCAGGGAAAGGCGCGCCGCCTCCTGCGCCAGCTCGAAGAAATCGAAGGTGCGGTTGGTGTCGCGCGAGGAAAAGCGGCCGTCATCAAACGACACGTGCTCCGGCGCGGTGTCCATGGCGAGCGCGGCGATGGCCTTACCCTTGTCGATCAGCGTGCCGGCCGCCTTGGAAAACACCGTCGCGGCATGGCGCATGGAGCGGCCGGAATGGGAACCGCCGCCGACCTTCACCACGTCGGTGTCGCCCAAAATGATGCGCACGCTCTCGGCCGGCACGTGGAGGAGATCGGAGACGACTTGCGCGAAGCTGGTCTCATGGCCCTGCCCGCTTGGCTGCGTGCCGATCACGACATCGACGCGCCCTTCCGGCTGCACGCTGATGCGCGCCTGCTCGCGCGGCGCGCCGATCGAGGACTCGACGTAATTGGCAAGGCCGCGTCCCAATAATTTGCCGCGGCGTTTGGCGTCGCGGCGGCGGGCCGGAAAACCTTGCCAGTCGGCGATGTCCATCGCCCAATCCATGTTCGCCGCGTAGCGGCCGCTGTCGTAGGCCATGCCGACGGCATTGCGGTACGGCATCGCCTCGGGACGAATCAGATTCTTGCGGCGGAGTGCGATGCGATCGATGCCCAGTTCGTCCGCGGCGGCGTCGACCAGACGCTCGATGGCGAACGTCACCTCGGGCCGGCCGGAGCTGCGATAGGCATTGGTGGGCGTGGTGTTGGTGAACACCGCCATGGCGCGCAAGTGCGCCGCCGCAATGACATACGGACCGGGAATGAGGCCGGCGCCCTTGCTCAACGGCGACAACGACACGCAGCGCGCGCCGACATTGCTGATATTGGTGGCGCGCATCGCCAGGAATTTGCCTTTGTCATCGAGCGCCAGCTCGACTTTGGTCACGAGGTCGCGGCCCTGATAGTCGCTGAGAAACGCCTCCGAGCGAGTCGCGGTGAACTTCACCGGCCGGTCGATTTTTTTCGCCGCCCACAGCACCAGGCCGAACTCGACGAAGACGCGGTTGCGGGTGCCGAAATTGCCGCCGACGTCGTGCGACAGCACGCGCAAGGTTTCCGGCGCGATGCCGAGCACGGTGGCGAGCTCGCTCTTCTGCCGCACCGCGCCGCCCGAGCCGGCATAGAGCGTGTAGCGGCCGGTCGCGGCATCGTAGGCGCCGAGCGCCGAGCGCGGCTCGAGCGGCACGCCGGTGACGCGGCCGATATGAAAGTC
>JASHSE010000129.1 GCA_030036975.1 Xanthobacteraceae bacterium
CCGAATCGATCCCGAGGAGCGATACCCCGCGTAAAATGAATGGCGCTACGGTTACCGGCAAGTCTAACCCGCCGGCAAGCCCGCAAGCCGCGACGCTTCCGCCGTAGCGTGTCATGGCGAGCACATTAGCCAGCGTCGACGAGCCGACCGTGTCGATGCCGCCGGCCCAACGTTCCTTGGCGAGCGGGCGCGGCGGACCGGAAAGCTCCTTGCGCTCGATCACCTCGGCGGCGCCAAGCCCCTTGAGATACGGCGCTTCGGCCGGCCGGCCAGTCGACGCCGTGACCGCGTAGCCGAGCTTGGCAAGGAGCGCCACCGCGACCGAACCGACGCCGCCGGCCGCGCCGGTCACCACGACCGGACCGCGCGCCGGCGTGATGCCGGCGCGTTCGAGCGCCATCACCGCCATCATGGCCGTATAGCCTGCGGTGCCGATCGCCATGGCGTCGCGCGCGCTCATGCGCGCAGGCCGCCGAATGAGCCAATCGCCCTTGATGCGCACCTTCTGCGCATAGGCGCCAAGATGCGTCTCGCCGAGGCCCCAGCCGTTGAGGATCACGTTGTCGCCGGCGCGCCAGGCGGGATGGGACGAGCTTTCAACGCTGCCGGCGCAATCGACGCCGGCGATCATCGGAAAGCGCCGCACTACCGGCGCCTTGCCGGTCAGCGCCAAGCCATCCTTGTAGTTCAGCGTCGACCATTCGACGCGGACGGTGACGTCGCCGTCCATCAAGTCCTTGTCGTCGAAGTCGGCGAGGCGGACGCTCTGCCCGCCTTCCGTCTTATCGATGACGATGGCCTTGAATGTCGGCATCACGCCTCCGCTCACGCCGCGACGGGCGTCGCGCGCACGACCGGTTTCTCCACGATCGGCACGTTGATCACGGCCGAGAGCAGGCCGAACAGGATCGCCAGATACCACACCGGATTGTACGAGCCGGTGCGGTCGAACACGATGCCGCCGAGCCAGACGCCGAGGAAGCCGCCGACCTGATGGCTGAAGAAGGCGCAGCCGGCGAGCGTGGTGAGCCAGCGGGTGCCGAATATCAGCGCGATGATGCCGTTGGTCGGCGGCACGGTCGATAGCCACATCAGCCCCATGACGGCACCGAAGATGATGCAGCTGTATTCGGTGACCGGGAACGAGATGAACGCCAGGATCGCCGCGGCCCGCGTGAAGTAGATGAACGACAGCAGGTAGCGTTTGGGCATGCGGTCGCCGAGCCAGCCGGACGTCACCGAGCCGACGATGTTGAAGAGGCCGATCGTGGCCAAGGTCCAGCCGCCGACCGTCGCGCTCAAACCGCGGTCGATCAGATAGGCCGGCATGTGCACCGTGATGAACGCGAGCTGGAAGCCGCAGGTGAAATAGCCGAGCACCAGCAGAACGTAGGAGCGGTGTGCGAACGCTTCGCTGAGCGCCTGGCGCAGCGATTGCGGCGCCGCCTCCTTGATTTTCGCGGCAGTCGGCGTGACCAGCGCGCTCGATAGCGGCACGATGGCCAGCATGGTTACGGCAAAAATCGTCAGCGTGGTCTGCCAGCCGAAGCTGTCCATCAGCCCGACCGCGACAGGCGAGTAGAGAAACTGGCCGAACGAGCCGGCCGCCGTGCCGAAGCCGAAGGCGCGCGAGCGCCATTCCTTCGGCAACAGCTTGCCGAAGGCGGCAAGGAGCAAATTGAACGAGCAGCCGGCGAGACCGAAGCCGATCAGCACGCCGGCGGAGACGTCGAGCGCCGAACCGCTGTTAGCGTGCGCCATCAGCGCCAGACCGGCGCTGTACATCAGCGCGCCGGCGCACAGCACGCGCGCCGTGCCGAAGCGGTCGGCGATCATTCCGGCGAGCGGCTGGCCGATGCCCCACAACAAGTTCTGCAGCGCAAGCGCGAAGGCGAAGACGTCGCGGCCCCAGTGATTCGCCGTCGACAGCGGCGTCAGAAAAAAGCCGAGCGTCGAGCGCGGGCCGAACGACATCATGCCGATCAGGCAGCCGAAGCCGACGATCAGCAGCGGGGTGCGCCACGTGGCGACGACGGGTGTTCCCGCAGCACAGTTGATGCGATTATCGATATCGGCCATTGTCGCCCCGGCAAACCGATGGATTGGCAAAAAGCGGCGCAGCATAATGGCAAGATCGCCCTCGCCCAACCGAAAATTTAGCCCTTGCGGATGGTAGGCCGCATGGCTGACCTGCTCCCCGGGGCGCTTGGTTTGCCACATCCGCCGCCCCCGATTATGGATTCCCGCCGATGTCGCTGTTCTGTGCCGACGCGTTTTTGTCGCCGCTCGAGGTCGAAGCCGCGGTCGCGCGCGGGCTTACGGAAGATCTCGGGCGCGCCGGCGACGTGACCTCCATTGCCACGGTCCCGGAGGACACGCCCGGCCGCGCGCTGGTGGTGGCGCGCGAGGCCGGCGTCGTCTCCGGCCTGCCGCTGGTCGAGGCTTGCTTCCGCCGATTGTCGCCGCACATCAAGATTGCCGCGAGCGCCCGCGACGGCGAGCCGATCGCGGCCGGCACCACCCTGATGCGCATCGATGGCGACGCGCGCGCCATCCTCGCCGCCGAGCGCACCGCGCTCAATTTCGTCGGCCACTTGTCCGGCATCGCCACGGCGACGGCCGCGTTCGTCAAGCGGATCGCCCACACCAAGGCGCGCATCGTCTGCACACGCAAAACCACGCCGGGCCTGCGCGCGCTGGAGAAATACGCGGTGCGCTGCGGCGGCGGCTATAATCACCGCTTCGGCCTCGACGATGCGATGCTGATCAAGGACAATCACATCGCGGTCGCCGGCGGCATCGCCGCCGTGCTCAGGCGCGCCAAGGTGGCGGCCGGCCACCTGGTCAAGATCGAGATCGAGGTGGACTCGCTCGCGCAGCTCGACGAGGTGCTCGAAGTGGGCCTCGCCGACGTGGTCCTGATCGACAATTTCGATCTCGATGCCATGCGCCGCGCCGTCGCCATGGTGGCCGGCCGGCTCGTCATCGAGGCGT
>JASHSE010000130.1 GCA_030036975.1 Xanthobacteraceae bacterium
AGCGCGTCGGCGCCGCGCGCAGGATGAACTTGGCGTTGGCCTTGATGCGCTCGCCCACCGCGATCAGGCGCCCGGTCAGGTCCTGCTTCGCCGGCTCCATGGCGGCGGCGTCGCGGATTTCGCCGGCGCGCACCAAAGCGGTCTCCTGCGCCAACAGCGCGGTGAGCCTGTCGACGAGCCCGCTCAATTCATCGAGCGCGCGTTCCGCTTCCGCCGCATTCGTCATCGGCTTCATGAGCTGATCCCCTGCTGGCGCAACAGTTCCTGATAGACTTGATTGGCGATGCCGATGCCGCCGGCCTTGGCGAAGGTCTTGGCGTATTGGTTGGTCAAAAACGACCGCCACACTTTCAGGGCGCCGCTGCCACCGAACGGGCCGTCGCCGTCGATGCCGGTCTGCATCTCTTGGAACATGGTGTTGAGAAACATCGCCTCGAAATCCTGGGCGGCGGCTTTCGCCTTGCCCTTGATCTTCATCTCGGCGGTGAGTTGCGCGACGTTGGCTGAGCCGAGCGACGAGAGCGAAAGATTAAGATCGGCGGCGCTTTGGCTCATCACATCACCTCGATATCGGCCTGAATCGCGCCGGCCGCCTTGATCGCCTGCAGGATGGCGATGAGATCGCGCGGCCCGATCCCGAGCGCGTTGAGCCCGTCGACGATCTGCTGCAGCGACACGCCCTCGCTCACCAGCGCGAGCTTGCGGCCTTCCTCCTGGACGCCGACCCGGGTGCGCGGCACCACCCTGGTGCGGCCGCGCGCGAACGGCGCCGGCTGGCTTACCTGCGGCGATTCCGAAATGCTGACCGTGAGGTTGCCCTGCGCCACCGCCACGGTGGAGACGCGCACGTCGCGGCCGATGACGACGACGCCGGAGCGCTCGTCGATCACGATCTTCGCCGCCTCGTCGGGCTCGACCTGCAGCTGCTCGATGTCGGTGAGCATGGCCACGACGTTTTCCGGAAATTTTTTCGGCATAGTCAGCTGCACGGTCGACGGATCGAGCGGCTCGGCGACCGGCGCGCCCATGTAATCATTGATCGCAACGGCGATGCGCTTGGCCGTGGTGAAATCGGGATTGCGCAGCGCCAGCCGCAACTGGCCGAGCGAGTTGAGCGCGAAATCGATCTCGCGCTCGATGATGGCGCCGTTCGGCAGCCGGCCGACGGTCGGCACCCCGCGCGTGATCTTCGCCGCCTGACCTTCGGCCTGAAAGCCGCCGATGGCGAGCGAGCCTTGCGCCACGGCATAGACGTTGCCGTCGGCGCCGAGCAGGGGGGTGACCAGCAGCGTGCCACCCTCGAGACTTTTGGCGTCGCCCATGGCGGATGCGGTGACGTCGATGCGCGTGCCCTGGGTGGCGAACGGCGGCAGGTTGGCGGTAACCATCACCGCCGCAACGTTGCCAGTGCGGATCTGCTGGCCGCGGATGTTGACGCCGAGCCGCTCCAGCATGCCTTGCAGCGACTGCTTGGTGAATGGCGTGTTGTTGAGCGTGTCGCCGGTGCCGTTGAGCCCGACCACGAGGCCGTAGCCGATCAGCTGGTTCTGGCGGATGCCCTCGACATTGGCGAGGTCCTTTATGCGCGAGGTGGCCGCGGCCGTGGACACGGCGCAGCCCAGCATCGCCAGCGTGGCGAGCGCGATTTTCAGCGTCCCTCTCATCTCTTGCTCCCCAAGAGTCGGACGGGAAGCCCAATGCCAGTTGCGTGCCAGCATGATGGCAGACGTAAGCCTCTGAAAGACTTTTATTTTTTCGGAGATGGGGCAGGGTAGGGCGAGCAGAGCTTGCCGCAGGCCGGCAACAACTGCCGGCAGGTTTTACCCGGCATTAACCATAAGCCGACACGTTACACATATGCGCGTCTCCGGTCCTAACGGCACCGCCCTTGCCACTGCACCCGTCATGGCGCGCCGCGCCGTGGGCGGCGGCTTTGCCGTCGCCGAGGGCGGGGCGGCGCCGGCGCAAAGCCCGGCCGTGGCGCTGCGCACGGTCGGCGGCATTGAAGCGCTGATCGCCCTGCAAGGCATCGAAGACCCAACGGAGCGGCGCCGCCGCGTCGTGAAGAACGGGCGCCGCGCGCTGGACGCGCTCGACGAGGTCAAGCTCGGCCTATTGGCCGGAACCCTGGACCAGGCCACCCTGCTGCGGCTCAAATCCGCGGCCGCGGACTTAAAGGAAGGCTCCGGCGACGAACGGCTCGACGTGGTCGTCGCCGAAATCGATCTCCGGGTTGCCGTCGAACTGGCCAAGGCCGGCATCAGCTGAAGCTGGTATACCAGCCCGCCGCCTCGGTCTCAGCAGGCGGTGGTGAAATAAGGCAAGCGCCGACTCAATTTCATCGTGCCGCACGCGGTGCAAAGCTCGATTTTTCAGGCTATTCCGCGCGTTTGCTGCACTGCAAACACCGCCGGGCGACGCGGCTGCTTTTTTCAGCATGCGGCACTGTCATTCTTATTGTCTCTGTCATGAACGCTCGATATATAGGCCAGCCTCGCGGGAGGTCCCTGCACAGTTGCGTGCGCGGAGTGAGGGCAAATGCTGCAGTCGGTTAAGAGCAAGAACGGTCGATCCGACGATAAATTTTACAAGAACGGCAATGGAAGGGGCGCTCCGGCGGAGCGCGAGCGCGGTTACCGGCCGACCGACAGAGAGCCGTTCATGAACGAGCGCCAGCGCGAGTATTTTCGCGGCAAGCTGTTGTCGTGGCGCGACGACATTCTGCGCGAGGCCAAGGAGACGCTGCAGCATCTCCAAGACGAGAGCCAGAATCACCCCGACCTCGCCGACCGCGCGTCGTCGGAAACCGACCGCGCCATCGAGTTGCGCGCCCGCGACCGCCAGCGCAAGCTCATCGCCAAAATCGACGCTGCGCTCGCCCGCATCGACGACGGCACCTACGGCTATTGCGAGGAAACCGGCGAGCCGATTGCGCTCAAACGACTCGAAGCCCGTCCCATCGCCACCCTCTCGATCGAAGCCCAAGAGCGCCACGAGCGCCGCGAGCGGGTGTACCGGGAGGAGTGATTAGAGCGCGAATGATGAATAGCGAATAGCGAGTAAAAGGAATCCATTCGCTATTCGCCGCCCCGCAATTTTACAGCGGGTTTCACCGCGCCTCGCCGACAAACGCTCCGCGCAGCGTCGCCAGCCGTTGCAGCGCGGCGGGTGGCAGCGGGCCTTTTTGGACCGCGGCGAGCGCGTCCTCGAACTGTTGCGGCGTTGCGATCCCGACCAAAATCGTGCCCATCGCCGGATGCGACAGCGCAAACCGCGTGGCGGCTTCGGTCAGGCTCGCGGCAAAGCCTTCGGCAACGAGCGGCGCAAGGCGGCT
>JASHSE010000131.1 GCA_030036975.1 Xanthobacteraceae bacterium
CCGGTGTCGATCACCTGCCGGCGACCTATAGCCGTGAGCATCAGGCTTTCACCAAGGGCGAGCCGCAATGGGGCGCTCACCTCGCCGACGAGCTCGAACGCATCGCCGCGCTGCACGGTGCGTCCACGATCGCGGCGGTGATCGTCGAGCCGGTGGCCGGCTCGACCGGCGTATTGCCGCCGCCGCAAGGTTATCTGCAGCGGCTGCGCGCGATCTGCGACCGGCACGGCATTTTGCTGATCTTCGATGAGGTGATCACCGGCTTCGGCCGGCTCGGTCATGCCTTTGCCGCCGAGCGCTATGGCGTGATCCCCGATCTCATCACCTTCGCCAAAGGCGTCACCTCCGGCAGCGTGCCGATGGGCGGCGTGATCGCGCGCGAGCAGGTTTACGATGCGTTCATGCGCGGCCCGGAACAGACCATCGAACTGTTCCATGGCTATACCTATTCGGCGCACCCCTTGGCCTGCGCCGCCGGCCTCGCCACGCTCGATCTCTACCGCGACGAAAAGCTGTTCGAACGGGCGCGCGCGCTCGAGCCGGTCTGGGCCGACGCCGCGATGGCGCTCAAAGCGCTGCCGGGCGTGCTCGACATCCGCACCGTCGGGCTGACCGCCGGCATCGAACTTAACTCGCGCACCGGCGCGCCCGGAGCCCGCGCTTACGAGATCATGGACCGCGCCTTCCGCGAGCAGAACTTGATGGTGCGCACCGCCGGCGACACGCTCGAACTCTGTCCGCCGCTGATCGTCAGCGAGGCGCAGATCAGCGAGATTTTCGACAAAGTCGGGCAGGCGATCCGGGCGGTGACGTGACCGCTTCCGGCACATTGGCTGTTGCGGACAGGTCGTCACTGCGGCATCAACACAGCCCAACCGATATGCTCCACGCCGACACCGAAGCGGCGGGCGGGCAGTATGAACGGCTCACCGACCTGGGCGGTCGGCGCGATTGCCGCAAAGGCCGCCGGCAGGTGAGTGAAATCGCCGACGTTCCAGACCAGCACCGCACCCTTGGCGCGCAGATCGGCGAGGTCGATCCACGGCGCACGCCGGGGCAGGCCGTCGATCAGCACTTGCGGATGGTCCAGCGAATAATGGCCGACATTGCCGCCGAGCCACATCGTGCCGATCACATAGCGCAACTTTTTGTCGCCGGTCGCGGCGTGAAAGCGTTGCGTCAGCGCGGCGGCCAGCGCATCGCCGGGAAAAAACGCGGCACGATAGCGATGGTCGAGCGGCGGCAGCACGGTGTAGTCGGCGGTAAAGGCGATGGCGAGCGCGATAAACACTGCGGCCCATGCGGCGACCGTGCGCCGCAGCCGGCGCAGTTCGTGGGCGGAAGGCGCGAACAGCACGATCCAGAGCCCGGCAAAGATCCACAGCGGGTAGCCCCACATGGTCACCGCGCCGCGGCCGCTGACCGCGATCAGCGCCATCATGGCCGCGGCGGGGCCGAAGGCGAGCAGGGTGACGATCCGGCGGTCGAAGGCGTCGGCGGTGCCGCTGTCCGCCGCTACGCCGGCATTTGGCGCATTTGCGGGCGCTGGGCGCGGCCACACCCACATGGCGGCGATGAACAGCGTCGGCAGCAAAAAGAACAACTGGCCGAGCATGAATTGCGCCGGATGCAGCACATAATCGTACCAGTTGGACGCCGGCGCCGAGCGCGCGTCGATGTAGCCGAGCGGCAGGAAATTGTTCTCGACCAGCCAGACCAAATGCGGGCTCGCGATGGCGAGCGCCACCGCTATGCCGAGCCATGGCCCGGGCGTGCGCCAGACCCGGCGCGCATCGCGATCGAGCACCATGAATGCCGCATAGGCCGCGGCGAGAACGACGACGAAATACTTGGCCCACAGCGCGCCGCCGAAGGCGACGCCAAGCAGAAGCCAGTGGCGCATCTGCCCCCGCTTGAGCGCGGCGTGAAAGGCGTAGCCGGCGAGCGCCCAGAGCGGCAGCTCTATGACGTCGTGATTGAACTTCGCCGCGGTGTACTGGAAGTAATGTAGGCCGTCGACGATCAGAACCGCGACGAGAGCGCCGCCGCCGCCGACCAGCGGCCGCGCGGTCGCCCAGACCAGCGCGAACGCGGCGGCGACGGTGACTTCGGCGAGCGCATAATAGAAGACGTCAGGGCCGAACAGCCGGTAGGTGATCTCGACCATCCACCACGGCAGCGGCGGCAGCTTGTCGGAACCGAGCGGCCATTCGCGGCCGTAGGTCAGCGCCTCGATCAGGTCGAGCGGCAAATTGGCATAAAGTAGCGCCGGCAGCGCCGTCCACACGGCAAAATGCAAGGCCAGAAATGCGGCAAACGCCTCGCCGGGCCGCCGCGCGAGGGAGCCGACCAAGCCGGATTTTGTCGCGCGTTCCGGCGCGTCAGACGCGAATGCCGTCGAAGAGGAGGCTTGCGTCATCGAAACCGGGCCGCGGCACCTTTTGATAATGTCCATTGCCGAAGCCGGCCTTATAGGAGCGCGCCGCCGCTTTGGCTACGATGTGCGGCAACCGGCTGCGGACTTGCGGGGACGCGGCGCTTGTGGACATTAGAAGCTCCCGGCGGCGAATCGCTTTTCAGGGACCGCGCACGCATCGTTGCGGGTGAGGCATAGGGGTTCGGCATGGTGCGGATCAGCGCCATCTTCATCGCCGTTTGCATGGTGCTCATTGCCGGCTCGATCGGCCTTATGGTCTATCTGCGGTTTGGCTTCACCGCAGCCGAAGCGGCGCTGGTCGGGCTCGGCCTCCTCACCGCCCTTGCGGTGTATGACGCCGTCGCCGCCCGGCTGCGCGACCGCGCCGAGGCCGGCAACCAGATTTCGGCGCTGTCGCGCAATTCCGGCGACCTGGCGCGGCAACTCGCCGAGTTCGGCGGCCGGCTCAGCGCCATGGACCAAAAGGTCGAGCACGTGCTGGAACGCTCGCTGCAGACCGCGCAGCCGCTGGCCGCGGAACTTGAGGAATTGTCCACCCTGGTCAAGCAACTCGCCGATTCGGTCGCCGCCCACGACCGCGCGCTGGCTGGATCTGCCGAGCATGCGAATGCCGTGCCGCCCGCGCCCGACACGGCGGCTGCGAAGCTGCCCGACGCCTTCGTCGCGGCCGCTGCCACGCCGGTGCCGCCGGTGCCGCCGGTGCCGGCGAAACCGCCCGCCGAGCACACCGTTCCGGGATTCGAAGGCCTTGATCGCGACGGTATCATCGCGCTCATTCGCGACGCGGTCGAAGCCGCTAAGATCGATCTTTACCTGCAGCCGGTGGTGACGCTGCCGCAGCGCAAGGTGCGCTATTACGAAGCGATGTCGCGGCTCAAGGCCGGCAATGGCGAGATCGTCGCCGCCGCCGACTTCCTCAAATATGCCGAGGCCGGCGCGCTCATGCCCAGGCTCGACCATCTCACCGTGCTGCGCTGCGTGCAGGTGGTGCGCCGGTTGCTGTTGAAGAACCGCGACATCGGATTGTTCTGCAATCTGTCCGGCACGACGCTGGCCGATGCCGGCTTTCCGCAACTGCTCGAATTCGTCGAGGCCAACCGCGCCATCGCGCCGTCGCTGGTGTTCGAGTTCAGCCAAAGCGCGGTGCGCGCCATGGGCCCGCTGGAGCACGAAAGTCTCGCGGCGTTGGCGGCACGCGGCTTCCGCTTCTCGATGGACAATGTCGCCGATCTGCGCGCCGAGCCGCGCGAGCTCAACGAGCGCGGCTTCCGTTTCATCAAAGTGCCGGCGGCGCTGTTGCTCAATCGCGTCGGCGCCGCCTCGACCGACATCCATCCCGCCGACTTGTCCGACCTGCTCGGCCGCTTCGGCATCGACCTCATCGCCGAACGTATCGAAAGCGAAAGCACGGTGGTCGATCTGCTCGACTACGACGTGCGGTTCGGACAAGGTTTTTTGTTTGCGCCGCCGCGGCCGGTGCGGGCCGAGGCGCTGCAGACCGGCGGCAACGGCGAAGCGGCCAAGGCAGGCGGCGCCCGCCACGGCCAAGGCGCCGGCGCGCCGCTCGCCGTCATGGCCACGGCGAACGA
>JASHSE010000132.1 GCA_030036975.1 Xanthobacteraceae bacterium
ACGGGAGGAGCGGCGTTGGCGCGCTTATAGCGGCGCGGCGTGCGAAAAACAAGAAAAGCCGGTTATTTTGGCCGCTTTGGGCGATCGGCGGCGCTAGCCCGGATTGGCCGTCCTGGCGACCGCCGCTTCGAGCACGGCGACGCGCGCCTTGAGGGCTTCGTTCTCCTCGCGCGCGATGCGGGCCATGTCTTTCACCGCCTCGAAATCCTCGCGCCGCACCACGTCGAGCTCGCGCAGGACCCGCTCCGCCTGGCTGCGAAACAGCGTCTCGAATTCGCGCCGCACCCCGTGCGCCGCCCCGGCCGCATCGTTCATGAGCCGCGCGACTTCATCGAAGAACCGGTTGGTCGTCTGCACCATGGTCGCCTCCGAAAGCGCGCCACTACGCCCGCTTGGCGCCCCGCTTGCCATACGGGCAGACAATGGCGATGGTGCGCCGCCGTCGCAAGGGGCGGTTCCGCAGGGGCGATCAATTGAGGAGGGCGTCTCTCGCGCTCGCAAGGGAATCCACCTGATGCTCGTCTTGCCGGTCCTGCCGTATCCCGCCATCAACCCGGTTTTGATCCACCTCGGTCCGCTGGCGGTGCGCTGGTACGCGCTCGCCTACATCGTCGGCATTCTGCTCGGCTGGATTTATGCGCGGGCGATCATCCGGTCGCCGCGCCTGTGGGGCGGCCCGGCGCCGCTCGGCACCCTTGATTTCGACGACTTCGTTATTTGGATCACGCTCGGCATCATCCTCGGCGGCCGCATCGGCTACGTGTTGTTCTACAATCTGCCGCTGTTCGTCGCGCATCCGTTGCAGATCCTGGAATTGTGGAACGGCGGCATGTCGTTTCACGGCGGCGTGCTGGGCTGCATCGTCGCCATCGTGTTGTTCGCGCTCAATCGCGGCATTCCGATCCTGGCGCTGGGCGACGTGACCACCGCGGTGGCGCCGATCGGGCTGTTTCTCGGCCGCATCGCCAATTTCATCAACGGCGAATTGTGGGGCCGGCCGACCAACGTGCCGTGGGCGATGGTGTTCCCGAATGGCGGCCCGGTGCCGCGCCACCCGAGCCAGCTCTACGAAGCCGCGCTGGAGGGCATCGTGCTGTTCGCGGTGCTGAACCTGTTGGTGCGGCTCGGCGCGCTCAAGCGGCCGGGCATCGTCACCGGCTGCTTTGCCCTCGGCTACGGCGTGGCGCGCATCACCTGCGAATTCTTTCGCGAGCCCGACGCGCAGCTCGGATTTCTCTGGGGCGGCCTGACCATGGGAATGTTGTTGTGTATTCCGCTGATGCTGGCCGGCGTCGCGATCCTCGCCTACGCCGCGACCTGCGAGCCCAAGCCCAAACCCAAGCCAAAGAATGGCTGACGATATCGCACCGCTCGAAGGCGAAATCCGCCGGCTGATCGGCATTGCCGGGCCGATGCCGATCGCCCAATACATGCGGTTGTGCCTCTCCCATCCGCAATACGGCTATTACATGAATCGCGATCCGCTCGGCAGCGGCGGCGATTTCATCACCGCGCCCGAGATCAGCCAAATGTTCGGCGAGATCATCGGGCTATGGCTCGCCTCGGTCTGGAAAGCGCTCGGCGCGCCTGAGAACATCAGATTGATCGAGCTCGGCCCCGGCCGCGGCACCATGCTGATCGACGCGTTGCGCGCCGCCAAGACGGTGCCGGGCTTTCACGCCGCCATCGTGTTGCATCTGGTCGAGATCAGCCCGGCTTTGCAGAAAGTCCAGGAGCGCCGGCTCGAACCGCTGGGCCTGCCGATGCTTTGGCATACCGCGCTGGAGCAAGTTCCGGCCGGGCCGTGCTTGATCGTCGCCAACGAATTCATCGATGCGCTGCCGATCCATCAGGCCGTCAAGCAACGCGACGGTTGGCACGAGCGCGGCGTCATTGTCGGCGCCGACGGCGGCGTGCTGGCGATCGGCACGATGCGCGATCCGCTGCCGCACTTCGAGGCGACGTTGCCGCCCGGCCTGCGTCTGTCGCCCGAGGGCTCGATCTACGAATGGCGCTCCGATACGGCGGCGCTCGAGATCGGCCGGCGCGTACGCGAGGACGGCGCGGCGCTGCTCATCGACTATGGCCACGCCTGGTACGGCCTGGGCGAAACCTTGCAGGCGGTTTCCGGGCACAGCTTCGCCGATCCGCTGCGCTCGCCCGGTGCGGTCGACTTGACCGCGCACGTCGACTTTCAAGCGCTGGCGCAGGCCGCCGAAAGCATCGGCGGCCGCAGCCACGGACCGGTCGCGCAACGCGATTGGCTGCGGCGGCTCGGCATCGATCAGCGCGCCGCGGCGCTCAAGGCGCACGCGCCGTACGGCAAGAGCACCGAAATCGACCAGGCGCTGTCGCGCCTTACCGCGAGCGGGGCGCGCGGCATGGGCGAACTGTGCAAGGTCATGGCCATCGCCGATCCAAAGCTGCGCGAGCTTCCCGGGTTCGAGACGCCATGATGATGCTCACGGCGCCAACGCTCGCGCTTCCCGGCATCCGCCACGCCTTCTTCACCCGTCAGGGCGGTGTCTCGACCGGGCTCTATGCCAGCCTCAACGGCGGCATCGGCTCGGCCGATACCGCCGCCAATGTCGGCGCCAATCGCGCCCGCATGGCCGCTGCATTGGGCGTCGAGCCGCGCCGCCTGCTCAGCGCGTTTCAGATCCATTCGCCGCAGGTGATCGTCGCCACACAGCCGTGGCCGGGTGAGGCGCGGCCGCGGGTTGACGGCATCGTCACGCGCATTCCGAGGCTCGCCCTCGGCGTGATCACCGCCGATTGCGGCCCGGTTCTGTTCGCCGAGCCGCAGGCCGGCGTGATCGGCGCGGCCCATGCCGGCTGGCGCGGCGCGCTCGCCGGGATCATCGAGGCCACGGTCGCAGCCATGGCGGGGCTCGGCGCCGCCCGCGCCAAAATCCGCGCCGCGCTCGGGCCGATGATCCGCCAGCGCAGTTACGAAGTCGGGCCCGACCTGATCGAGCGCTTCGCCGCCGCGGACCCCGCGGCAAAGCCGTTCTTCGCGCCGGCGGCGCGCCCCGGTCACGCCCTGTTTGATCTCGCCGGCTACATCGCGGCGCGGCTGCGGCGCGCCGGACTGGACCACGTCGAAGACCTTGATGCGTGCACCTATGCGGACCCGGAACTGTTTTTCAGCTACCGCCGCGCCACTCACCGGGGCGAAGCCGATTACGGGCGGCACGTCAACGCCATTGCGTTAACCGGGCGAAATGGCGAATAGCGAATGGCGAGTGGAGCTTTCACACGGGGGCGAATGGCGAATGGAGCTTTCACAAGCGGGCGAATAGCGAATAGAGCTTTCACAAGTCATTTGTCTATTCGCCATTCGCTATTCGCCACTCGCCATTCGCCACCTAGGGCTGCCCCGTAAGGCGCCGGCAACCACTTGAAAACCTTAAGGAAAAAGGCGCGGGGACAAGCCCCGGATTCATATTGCCAGCCCGGCGGGCGGCTTGTATCAGGGCCGCGTGAAGCCAAAGCGCGCGCGGGAGAAAGTCATGGCCGGCACCAGGCAGCTTCATGCCGGCAACAACGGAACGATGAAGCTTGTCGCCGGCAATTCCAACCCGGCGCTTGCCGGAGCGATCGGCCAATATCTCGGCATCCCGCTGACCAAGGCGGTGGTGCGGCGCTTTGCCGACAAGGAAATCTTCGTCGAGATTCAGGAAAACGTCCGCGGCGCCGACGCCTTTGTGATCCAATCGACGTCGTTCCCGGCCAACGACCATCTGATGGAGTTGCTGATCATCATCGACACGCTGCGGCGCGCCTCGGCGCGGCGCATCACGGCGGTGATCCCCTACTACGGCTATGCCCGGCAGGATCGCAAGGTCGGGCCGCGCACGCCGATATCCGCCAAGCTCGTCGCCAACCTGATCGCCACGGCCGGCGCCGACCGCGTGCTCACGCTTGATCTGCACGCCGGACAAATTCAGGGCTTCTTCGACATTCCGACCGACAATTTGTTCGCCGCGCCGGTGATGATGCGCGACATCAAGGAGCGCTTCAAGCTCGGCAAGGTCATCGTCGTGTCCCCGGACGTGGGCGGCGTGGTACGCGCCCGCGGCCTCGCCAAGCGCATCGACGCGCCGCTGGCCATCATCGACAAGCGGCGCGAGCGGCCGGGCGAGTCCGAGGTCGCCAACGTCATCGGCCGAGTCGACGGCGGCATTTGCGTGCTGGTCGACGACATCGTCGATTCCGGCGGCACGCTGATCAATGCCGCCGAAGCGCTCCTGGAGAAGGGCGCGAGCGCCGTCTACGCCTATGCCAGCCACGGCGTGCTGTCCGGCGGTGCGGTGACGCAGGTCAGCGGCTCACAGCTGAAGGAACTCGTCATCACCGATTCGATCCAGCCGACGCAGGCGGTCGCCGAGGCGAAAAATATCCGCGTGCTGCCCATTGCGCCTCTGATCGGCGAAGCGATCAGCCGCACCGCCGCCGAGGAATCGGTGTCGAGCCTGTTCGACTGACCGTTAACTATTGCTTAACTGTTATGCGGACTGCAGCGGGCAGGGAACCGAACCGTCCGCCCTTGAGAGCCCGAGTCAACTTGTCGCAGGCTTGATTGTGGACGGCAGCACCGCGCGCATTGTGCGGTGCCGGCAAATCACTTCATGAAGCAAACAACGGCTGCGCGGGGCGGACGCGGGAGCCGAATTGGCGGGCGGAATCCGAACGACTATAGTCGGCGGGCCTGCTGATTCGCGGCATCCGGTCAAGCTTGCGGGCCGCACTTGTCCCTGCGTCAAATCGCAGCCCCGGGGTCGGCAAGGTCCAGTGGCGTGCGCATTTCCACCCCTCAAAGCCGTGGAGGCGTCATGTCCGTCATCGAACTCGCGCGCGACGACAAAACCAGTCCCCTCGAAGTGGTCGAGCGCATGGCCGCGTCGAACGACTGGCCGTTCGAGCGCGCCGGCGAGGACGAGATCGCGCTCCACGTGACCGGGCGCTGGACCAATTACCAGATCTCCTTCACCTGGATGAGCGGCATCGAGGCGCTGCACGTGGCCTGCGCCTTCGACATGAAGGTGCCCGAGCCGCGGCTTGCCGAGGTGCAGTCGCTGATCGCCCTGATCAACGAGCAAATGTGGATCGGGCATTTCGACGTGTGGCTGCAGAACGGCGTGGTCATGTTCCGGCACGCGCTGGTGCTGGCGGGCGGCGTCGCCGCGTCGGACCGGCAATGCGAGGCGGTGCTCGGCAGCGCGCTCGATTCCTGCGAGCGCTACTATCCGGCCTTCCAGTTCGTCGTCTGGGCCGGAAAACCGGCGCGCGAGGCCATGGACGCCGTGATGTTCGAGACCTCGGGCGAGGCTTGAACCGTTCGTTTCGATGGCGATGGCTCGCCGCGATCCCTCTCCCCGGAGGGGAGCCGGGAGAGGTGAAGTAGACCCGGCTCAGCCGCGGTTCAATCTGAATTCATTTTGGCTTAGCATCCCGCATACTGGGTACTGACGGGATTGATGGCGATGCGACAAACAAATCAGAACAAAGACGATCCGGGCTTAAGCGATTTTTCCGGGACGCTGGTCCTGGTCGGCGCCGGCAAGATGGGGTCGGCGCTGCTCGAAGGCTGGCTGCGGCTCGGCCTTGCCGGACGCAATGTCGCGGTGATCGAGCCGGCGCCGCCGCCCGATCTCGCGGCGCTCAACGCCCCCGGTCTTCGGCTCAATCCGGATTTGCGCACGCTGCGCGATCCGGCCGTCGTCGTGCTGGCGAT
>JASHSE010000133.1 GCA_030036975.1 Xanthobacteraceae bacterium
CCCCACGCCTTTAGGCGGCATGGGATCGCGGCGGTTCCGGTATAAAATGGCTGGATGGAAGGATACAAGCGGGGCAGCCACACCGTTTGGGACTGCAAGTATCACGTGGTGTGGGTGACGAAGTACCGGTATGAGGTGCTGGGCGGGGATGTCGGGCAACGCTGCCGCGAACTCGTCCGTGAGACGGCTCGTGCCCACGAGATCGGTATTCATGCCGGGGCGATAAACCGCGATCATGTGCACCTGCTGCTGTCGATCCCACCGAGCTTGTCTGTGTCTCGGGCGGTGCAGTACCTGAAGGGAAGGAGTTCGCATAAGCTTCTGAGCGAGTTCGGCATTCTGCGTAAACGCTACTGGGGCCAACACATCTGGGCACGGGGCTACTGGGTCGCGAGCAGCGGTAACGTCACCGATGAGGTCTGGATCGAGTACATCAAAAATCAGGTTCCGCCAGAGCCTGACGATAACTTCAAGGTGACCTGAGTCCGCCGAATGGCGGACCAAATCCGGCTTTAAGCCGTAACCTGAAGCCACCGCCTTTAGGCGGTGGAGTGTTCACGCTCAATCCTTGAACGGATCAAACTCGCCGGCGCCGGCCATCGCCACGGCGAACGGCCGCAACGTGTGCAGCACTTTAATGGTGCCGGAGTGCTCGGCGATGACTTCAGGCAGCCGCCGGTACGCCATCGGGCTCTCGTCGAGATCGGCGCCGACCAGAGCGACGCCGCGGTCGCGCAGCCAGGCGTCCATCTGTTCGCGCTTGAAGCGGCGCTTGGCCTCCTTGCGGCCGAACAGCCGGCCGGCGCCATGCACCGTGGAATAAAGCGAGGTGCGCGCCGCTTCGCTGTCGACGCCCTCGATGATCACGGCATCGTCGCCCATCGAGCCGCCGACAAAGCCGCGCTGGCCCGGAAACGCCGGCGTCGCGCCCTTGCGCACCACCCACAGATTCTTGCCGTCGTGCGTCTCGCGCCAAGCGTAGTTGTGATGATTGTGCACCACGTCGGTGACGGCGCCGCCGATGATTTGCCGCACGCGCTCGACCACCCACTCGCGGCCGGCATAGGCGTAGCGGCCGGCAAGCTCCATGGCGGCGATATAACGGCGGCCGAGTTCGGAATTCTCGTCGACCAGGGCGGGCGGCACGTTCATGCCGTCGGTGCCGCCGGCCGCCTTCAGATAGCGCGTGGCGCTGGTGTGGCCGAGGCCGCGGCTGCCGAAATGCACGCCGATCCAGACCAAGCCGTCCCGGTCGCGCATCAGGTCGACGTAATGGTTGCCGGAGCCGACGGTGCCGAGCTGCGCCGCCGCCTTGGGCCGGTACGCCGCCATGTCGGATGCGCGCCACGCCTCGGCGTCGTCGAACAGCGCGTGCTCGGCGCGCGCGTTGTTGCTGCGGCCGAGCCCGAACGAAATCACGCGGGATACGTCGCGGATGATGGCGCCGACCTTGTCCTCGATCGCGGCGAACGGCGTGTCGAGCCGCGCCGCCATGTTGCCGCAGCCGATGTCGAAGCCGACGCCGGAAATGCTGATCTGGCCCTCATAGGCGATGACGCCGCCGACCGGCTGGGCATAGCCGAGATGGCCGTCGGCGCAGACCACGCCGGCGACGACGTTGCCGACCGCCATGCAGTTCTTCATCTGCGCGACGGTCGCCGCGTCGTGGGTGCCGAAAATCTTCAGCGGGCTGTTCTGAAACTCTTCCGCCTGCGGGCGCAGCGACGCGATGTCAGCTGCCGCGACTGCGGCCTCGCGCGCCAGCTGCTCCTTGCGCGCGGCGTCGCGATAGAGGCACCACGCCGGCATGCCGCGGCCTTCGCCGACCCGGCTGTCGGGATCGACGCCGGCGGCAAGGCACAGGTCGCGCGCGCGCTCGCGGTATGGATCGGGCCGGTTCATGGCAGGCATTTGGGGCCGCCGCGCCAAGGAAGCAACAGCGGCAACGGGTCATGGAACGAAACGAGCTGTGGATGGCTTTGTAGTGCGCCGCACCGGCAAACGCGACTGCAGCGGTGTGGCGCGGATGGCGGCGTAGTGGCCGCAAAAGTTGGCCAAAGTCAATGGATTGCCCGTCAGGCGCGGCAGCAATGAGCTATTATCAGCAACCGATTCCGGCTCGAAGCGCCGGCGGTCTCGACCGCAAGCGGGCCGGCGCCGCCAGCCTAGGAAGCGGCCGCGTTCTCCCCTTCAAACCCCGGCGTGACCATACGGCCGCCATTATTCCCTTGAATCCTTTACTGCAACGGGTCGGGAGAGGGGACCATAAGAAGGTTCGGCCTCGGAGGCTCGTCGTGTTCAAGCTCCCCGCCTATGATCCCGTAGCCATCGCCGTGATGGGTTTTGGCATCGTTTTCGCCGTCGCCCTGGCGCTGGCGTTTTGACGGACGCGCCCATCGCCTGTTCAGATCGCTGCGCTCCAGGCGTTGGGCGACGACGTCTGGATAGTAAGACCGCGCCAGTTTGTGTGGCGGATTGCCGTACACCGTTGCTCAAGCTTCTGCGAAGTCGCTCCATATCTCAATTCGTCGAATGTTCTGCGCTTGCGTGTGAAGCGCGTAATCGCGATCGACAAACTCGTTAAGCAGGTAATGCGGCAAGTCGGAACCGTAATAGATTATATCTGTCTGCATAATCGAGAAGACGGGATTGCCGCTGCGACAAGGTTCGGCAGCTAAGAACCGATGAGCGTAGATCGGCAGGAGCTTTGGCCAAGTTGCAAAGTCCTTTCGCGCTATCTCCAATGCCGCCGGTAGGGTGTCAGGCTTCTTCCCCCAACGTTCGAGCCAAAGGTTGTCCTTTTCGATGTCAAACTCGATCCCATGTAGAACCCACGCAATGCTCTCGTCGTACGTTCGCTTGTCGAACTCCGACCACGGAAAAAAGACTCGACCCGGGTCCTGCAGGTTCTGAAACAGATAGGCAAAATCGTCCGGCACGCGGAAACCGAGTTGAGCCTCGATGGACGCTATTTCGTCGGACGACAGGCCCGGCGCGCTGTAGATGACCGGGACTTGGCTGCCGACCCATTGCTTGGTGTTCAGCAGCGCGAAGAGTTCGGGACCCAATTCCATGTGTGCACAGTTTTGTCTGAAGGGGGCTTGCCAAGTCGAAGCCCGCGCAGCGGGCGAAGACTGGTGGGGGAGGTAGGACTCGAACCTACGAAGGCGTCAGCCAGCGGATTTACAGTCCGCCCCCTTTGCCGCTCGGGACACTCCCCCGTCCGGGCGCGTAGTTAAGGGCTTCCAAGGGCTTACGCAATAGCGGCCTGATAGTTCCCGGGTTCAGGCGGAACGCCGGCGTCTGCTCCGGACGAGCAGGCGCAGGCTGCGCCAGGCTGAAAGCGTTGCGACAAAAACCGGGATGGCTGCGTGGTATAACAGCTTCGAGGAATACCGCTTAAGCACGCTGTCGCGTTTTTCGGCGCTGATGCCGTCCCGGCACAGCCACACCCGATAAGCCACGCGCGCTTTCCGGCTCAGAGATCTTGCGCGGCTCGCCCGAATATACGGTTTGCGCCCATATTGCTCGAACAAGCGCACGTTATCGTCCAACAGCGCGCCGCTCCTGGTGTTCGTGTGCGACATCTGCGCCGCGTGCCGGCGGATTGCGCAAACCTCATCCGGCAGGCTGATCAAGCCGCCTTGTTCGAGCAGGTGAAACCACATTTCCAGATCGATGAGGTGCGGGAACGCTTCGCTGAATCCGCGTGCTGCGGCGGACCTGCGAAACAGCACCGCGCTGGGCTCGCCAATGTAATTCTTGCCGAATAGGCACCGGTTGATCGCCTGCTCGCCGGGAACGCGGAGGTTTCTTTGCACGTACCGCTGCACCCCAATAGTGTCGCCCTTATCGTCGATCAATCGTCGCGCGCCGACCAGCAGCGTAGCCGAGGGATTCGCGTCGAGCTCATCAGCCATCCGCCGCAGACTGCCGGGCAGCAAGAGATCGTCGGCGCACAGGAACTTGACGTATTCGCCGGTTGCGTAAGACAGACACGCATTGAAATTTCGCGCCAAACCGATGTCGACGTCATTCCTGAAAAAGCTGATTTTCTCGACCGCCGCGCGCTTTCGTTCAAGCCACTGCGCGGTGCCGTCGGTCGAGCAGTTATCGACGACGATCAGCTCCATATCGTCAAAGCACTGGCGCAGCACCGAATCGACGGCGAGCGGCAGAAATGCGCCGCCATTCCTGACCGGTATGCACACGCTGATCCTGGGAGACATGATCTTTGCAGCCGATCCGCCGCTGTGAGCTAGACGCGAGTGCCGGCGCGCGGCCAAATCGGCCAGCAGCGAGGAGGATGCCAAGCATAGTTTTGCAATAGATGACGAAGTTCGGGGCTGCCAAAAGCATATTTGCGGGTCATATTGTCGCTTATCATCAGGTTTTCTTGGTTGTCGCTCCAAAACGTCGACGATGACCGCCAATCTTCCATATTGTAGACCGTTCCTCGGCGGTCGACCACGAGCACTTTCAGGTTAATTGCCGAGATTTGTTTGGTTAGCGAGTGTCGGCCGCTTTCAAACTTGTACACGTCGGCTTTGCGCCTGAAGGGCAAATGGCGCATGGACAAGAACCGATCTCTTTCGATCATGAAGGCGTTGGTCCGGAGGTGAGGATTTGGATAGCTGCCAAATTCGTAAACATCGGCAAGGCCTCGTATTTTCAGGAAGATGTCGCCAAGGCTTCGTCGATGCGCCGCGGCGTGCATTGCCGAGCCACCATCAAGCTCGAAGCTTCTGGCGTACTCGATAGGATGCCGCATCCAATGCGTAAACCGTAAGATGGCCGCACTGTACGCCGAGCCGAGCGATTGCCAAGAGCCGGTAGCGCCCACCAACCCGACGCCAGTACGATTCAATGCGTTGCGCAGATGAGACAGCCACCCGTCAGCGAGTATCTCGCTGAACGTGTTGAGAAACAGCAGTTGGCCGTTCGAGACCCGTTTCGCAGCCGCAATATAAGAACCAATATCATAGCCGGTGTCGTCCAGTTCGATCAGATTCGCGCGGGCACGATCGAACAACGCACGTGCCGAATCATGAGATTTTTTATCGGGAAACCCCTTCAAGACAACGTGCAGATCATGTTCGATGTCGGCGGACCGAGCGCAATAACTGTCGAGAAAGGTTCGAGCGGGAACCTCTCCTTCCGCAAAACGGTACAGATAGATCACACCGATGGACGCCAACGCCACCCTCCGTCATTGTCAGCGGCCTCAGTCTTGGCGCCAAGTTAAGCTCACCTGAACGGGATAATCAAAGCCCGAGACGTTTTTATGCCGATTCTTGACTGGATTTCCGGACTGGCGTGCGATAAACGCCAGCAAGCGGGGCAGGAACCAGGCGATGCAGGATGTCTCAGTTGCGGCAATTATTCCGCTCTTTAATGGCTCGCGCTGGATCAACTCTTGCCTCGACAGTGTCTTCGCCCAGACGCATCCGCCCGCGGAGATCATCGTCGTCGACGACGGCTCGACCGATGACGGCCCACAGATTATTGCGGCACTGACCCGCAGCGACAGCCGACTTCGCTTGTTGCGGAAGGAGAATGGAGGGCAATCAACCGCACGCAACGCCGGAGCGCGCGCCGCGCGTTCGCCGTACATCGCGTTCCTTGATCAGGACGATGTGTGGCACCCTCGCCATCTTGAAGAATTGATCGGGCCGTTCCGCAGCAGCCCGAAGCTCGGCTGGTCATTCAGCGATGCCGACGCAATGGATGAGAATGGCACGGTTTTTCAGAGGCAACTCCTGCACGTCAGATCGCTCAATCACGACAGGGGCTCGCTTATCGAATGTCTGTCACGCGACATGTTCATACTGCCGTCGGCGACAATCATTTCTCGCGCGGCGTTCGACGCCGTCAATGGGTTTGATGAGCATTTGTCCGGCTATGAGGATGACGATTTGTTTATGCGTCTCTTGGCTGCGGGGTACAGCAACAGGTTTGTCGATCAGCCTCTGTTGCAGTGGCGTTTTCATGGAAAGCGCAGCTCATATACCACGCGTATGGTCGCTTCGCGTATGACCTTTTTCCGCAAGCTGCTGAGCTCTTACTCCGATCTTTCGTCGGTCTACGCTATCCGGTTTGCCATGTCCTTCCTAAGTGATCTGACGCGCAATGCTGCGCCAAGCGAAAGGCGCGCTATAGCTCTCGCCGGCGTCGAGTTGGCGCTGCCGCACATCGCGCCGGCGAAGCGCGTCATGGTTTGGGCTGCGCTGCACGCCTTGCGCGCAAGTCCGGTCTTCGCCGCGACATTCTTCCGTGTCGCGAAACCCTTGCGTCGTTTGCTGCAGAAGCCTCAGCCGAAACTCGGAGACTTCCCGTGATCCTCATCTGCAACTGCTGCCCCTCGCTGGCGGTCTCGCCGGTCCATGCGTGAGAACTTGCTTCAGAATATCATCAAGGCCACGCCGGAGAACGGCGAATATTCCGGCAAGACCGTGTTATCTGAAGAGCGACTATGGCGAATAGCGATTGTAGGCTCGCACCAACCGCTGGCGGGCATAACGCCGACGCGGACGGCCGAGCATTCGATGTCGTCTTTTGAACCCGTCGCCGACAAAGGTCTGCGGACGATTATCGTGCGGGCAATAGCGCCCCGCCTGAAACAGGCGCGACAGCGCTAAACTAGCTCGGGAAAATGAGGCACGTCGTCGTACCGTGCGCGAGCAATCGGCCCTTGGCGTCGGTGACGTGGCCTTCTGCCGTGCCGACGCGACGGCCGCAGCTGAGGACTTTGCCCTCGGCCCGGATTGGGCCCGTCTCCGGCGTGATGGCTCGGACCAGCGAAGTCTTGAATTCAAGCGTCGTACTGCCGATGCCTTTTTCGAGCATCGATTGGATGGCAAGACCCATGCAGCTATCGAGGAGAGTAGCAGTCAGGCCGCCGTGCACCGTGCCCCATGGATTGAGGTGAGCACCCGTTGGATCGACAGTGATGGCGACACGACCGTCTTCGGCCTCCACCACGTCATAGCCCAGAGTCTGTGCGAACGTGTTGAGGGGCAGCACCCCGCTGGCAAGGCCCTTGACGAACTCCAGACCGCTCATCGCCTTCTGTCGCTCGAGACTGACCGTGCCGTAGGTCTTGGTGACCATGCTTCACCTT
>JASHSE010000134.1 GCA_030036975.1 Xanthobacteraceae bacterium
GTCTGCCGCCGCAAGACCGAAGGCGAGTGGCGTTGGCGCTGGGGCGGTCGCTAGCCGGTCCTACGCACGAAAGGTTTTTGGAGTTTTTATGCCGCTTCTTGAGATCAAAAATCTGCACGTCGGAATCGACGGCAAGGAAATCCTCAAAGGCGTCGACCTTTCGGTCAACGCCGGCGAGGTGCACGCCATCATGGGACCGAACGGCTCCGGCAAGTCGACGCTGGCTTACGTGCTTGCCGGCAAGGCGGACTACACGCCAACTGCCGGCGAGGTGCTCTTCAACGGCAAGAATATCTTCGCCATGGAGCCGGACGAGCGCGCCGCCGCCGGTTTGTTCCTGGCGTTCCAGTACCCGTTGGAAATCCCCGGCGTCGCCACCATGACGTTCCTGCGCACGGCGCTCAACGCGCAGCGCAAGAAGCGCGGCGACGCCGAGCTGTCGACGCCGGAATTCATCAAAAAAGTGCGCGAGGTCGCCGGCAAGCTCGGCATCGATCAGGAGATGCTGCGCCGTGCCGTCAACGTCGGCTTTTCCGGCGGCGAGAAGAAGCGCAACGAGATTTTGCAGATGGCGCTGCTCGAGCCGCTGCTCGCGGTGCTCGACGAGACCGATTCCGGCCTCGACATCGACGCGCTGAAAATCGTCGCCGACGGCGTCAACCGGCTGCGCGCGCGAGAGCGCGCGTTCGTCGTCATCACGCATTATCAGCGGCTCCTCAACTACATCGTGCCCGACGTGGTGCACGTGCTTTCGCGCGGGCGCATCGTAAAAACCGGCGGCAAGGAGCTGGCGCTCGAGCTCGAGGCCCGCGGCTATGCCGAGTTCCATGAAGAGGCGGCTGCCTGAATAGAGGCGACACGGGCAAGGCGAAGCGAATGAATGCCGAATGAATACCATGGTTGACGTGAAGGTGATCAAGACCGCGGCCGAGACCGCCCTGGCGGAAGCCTATGCGGCGGCGCGCGATCGATTGCCCGGCGACGACGCCGTGGCGTCGCAGCGCGAGGCGGCGTTCGCGCTGTTCGCCAAGGAAGGCTTGCCGCACCGCCGCATCGAGGAATGGAAATACACCGACCTGCGGGCGCTGATGCGCGAGGCCAAACCCCTGGCAAGCCCGCCGGATGCCGCGGCCAAAGCGCAGGCCAGGACAGCGGCCGCTTTCCTCGGCGACGTCGAGACCCGCCGGCTCGTGTTCGTCGACGGCGCCTTCGTGCCGGAATTGTCGGACCTTTCCGGGCTGGAGTCCGGCCTCGTCGTTGGTTCGCTCGCCGATGCGCTCGCTGACGCCGACCCGGCGGTGCTCGCCCATGTCGGCAAGCTCGCGCCGCAGGGCGATCTTGCGGTTGCGCTCAACACCGCGTTCATGGGCGACGGCGCGGTGATCCGCATCGCTGCCGGCGCCACGATCGAGCGGCCGCTGCATCTATGCTTCGTCGCCTCGCCAAAGCCGGCGGCGAGCTTCGTGCGCTCGCTGGTCGTCGCCGCGCCGGGCGCGCGCGCCATGCTGATCGAAAGCCATGAGGGCCCGTCCGGCAGCGATTATCAGGTCAATGCGGCGCTCGAACTCGTGGTCGGCGATGGCGCCCATGTCGATCACGTCAAGGTTATCGCCGAGGGCGCCGCGGCGCTGCATGTCTCGACACTCGCGGCCGCGGTCGGCGCCAAGGCGCGCTTCAATGCGTTTACCTTCACCATGGGCGGCGCCGTGGTGCGCAACCAGATTTTCCTGAACTTCGACGGCGCGGACACCGTCGCCGGCATCCGCGGCGCAACGCTGCTCCGCGCCCGCCAGCACGCCGACACCACGCTGTTTGCCAGTCACGTCGCCCGCGGCTGCCAGAGCCGCGAAGTGTTCAAGACCGTGCTCGACGACGAGGCCCATGGCGTGTTCCAGGGCCGCATCATCGTGCGCCGCGGCGCGCAGAAAACCGACGCCAAGATGATGACGCAGGCGCTGCTTCTCTCCGAGCGCGCCGAGGCCGACAACAAGCCGGAACTGGAGATTTTCGCCGACGACGTGCAGTGCGGCCATGGCGCGACGTCCGGCAGGCTCGACGAGGAGCTGAAATTCTACCTGATGGCGCGCGGCATTGCGGCGGCGGAAGCCGAGGCGCTGTTGATCCAGGCGTTCCTGGGCGAGGCGATCGCGGGCATCGAGCACGCCGGCCTGCGCGAAGCGCTGATGGATGGCGTGGTCGGCTGGCTCAACGCGCGAGGCGGACGATGAGCACCGAAGCGCTCACGCAGCAGCGTCCGGCCGCCGAGGCGGCCTACGATGTCGCTCGCATCCGTGCCGACTTTCCGATCCTGGCGAGCCAGGTCTACGGCAAGCCGCTGGTCTATCTCGACAACGCCGCGTCGGCGCAAAAGCCGCGCGCCGTTCTTGAGCGGCTGCACAAAGCCTACGCGACGCAGTACGCCAACGTGCATCGCGGCCTGCACTACCTCGCCAACGAGGCGACCGAGGCCTACGAGCTGGCGCGCGAGAAGGCTGCCGCGTTCGTCAACGCCCAGCGCAAGGAAGAGATCGTCTTCGTCCGCAATGCCACCGAGGCGATCAACCTCGTCGCCTATACGTTCGGGCGCGAACGCATCGGCGCAGGCGATGAGATCGTGCTCTCGATCATGGAGCACCATTCCAACGTCGTGCCGTGGCATTTTCTGCGCGAGCGCCACGGCGCCGTGATCAAATGGGCGCCGGTCGACGACGACGGCAATTTCCTGATCGACGAATTCGAAAAGCTGTTGACCCCGCGTACCAGGCTGGTCGCCATCACGCACATGTCGAACATGCTCGGCACGCTGGTGCCGGTGAAGGAAGTGACGCGGCTCGCTCATGCCCGCGGCATTCCGGTCGTGGTCGACGGCGCGCAGGGCGCCGTGCACCTCGACGTCGACGTGCAGGACATCGACTGCGATTTCTACGCCTTCACCGGCCACAAGCTTTACGGCCCGACCGGCATCGGCGTGCTGTACGGCAAGTACGCCCATCTCGAAGCCATGCCGCCGTTCAACGGCGGCGGCGAGATGATCCGCGAAGTGTTCGAAGACCGCGTCATCTACGGCGAGCCGCC
>JASHSE010000135.1 GCA_030036975.1 Xanthobacteraceae bacterium
TTGAGCACGGTGAGCGCGTCGCCCAGCGCCTTGTGGCGGTTCTCCGACTGCTCGGATTCGGCGAGCCGGCTCTCCTGGCTGGTGCTATCGTCGACCAGCCAGTCCTGCCATTCGCCGGACGAATCGTCGTCGCGGATCGGCGCATTGAGCGAGGCGTCACCGCCAAGCCGGCGGTTCATCTCGATCACGTCCTGCTCGGTCACGCCGAGCCGCTTGGCGATGAGCTTGACCTGGTCCGGCCGCATGTCGCCTTCGTCGAGCGCGGAAATCCGGCTCTTGGCCTTGCGCAGGTTGAAGAACAGTTTCTTCTGATTGGCCGTGGTGCCCATCTTCACCAGCGACCAGGAACGCAAGATATATTCCTGGATCGCCGCCTTGATCCACCACATCGCATAGGTTGCAAGCCGAAAGCCCTTGTCGGGCTCGAAGCGCTTGACCGCCTGCATAAGACCCACATTGCCTTCAGAGATAACTTCGGAAATCGGCAGGCCGTAGCCGCGATAGCCCATGGCAATCTTGGCGACCAGCCGCAAATGGCTGGTGACGAGCTTATGAGCGGCCTCGCGATCGCCGTGCTCGCGCCAGCGCTTGGCCAGCATGAACTCTTCCTGCGGCTCCAACATCGGGAACCGCCGGATCTCTTCCAAATATCGGGTGAGACCGGTTTCGCCCGACAATACGGGCAGTGCAGCAGTTTGGGCCATGACAGCGCCCTCCATTCTGGTGCCCCCGCGGCGCGGCGGGCGAATGGCGCCGCCGCTCCTAGAGCCGACGACGCCGCTCCTTGTTCGCACCCGCAACATACACGGTCGAATCGGGTCAGCGGAAGAGAGGTAGCATCACTTCAGCGCGATGCCGCCTTGATCTTCCTCAACGGACGGTAAACGCGCGCCAAGATCGGTCGTCTTCAACTGCTATCCGGCGACGCTTTCTTGGATTCCGCCCGACCGCGGACCAATTCATTGTGTAAACGGGCGAGATCGGCCGGCAGTTCCGACCGGAACGTGACGATTTCGCCGCTCAACGGGTGCTTAACCGACAATATATGGGCATGCAGGGCCTGCCTGCCAAGATCCGCCAGCGCGGCTTGCGCCCCGGGCGCGAGCAGCACCGCTTTGGTCCGAAAACCCGAGCCATAGGTTTGGTCGCCCATGACCGGATGGCCGATCGAGGCCAAATGGACCCGAATCTGATGGGTCCGGCCGGTTTCCAGCCGGCAGGCCAAGAAGCTTGCCACCGCCTCCGCTCCAGCTCCAGCCTCCGCTTTTCCCGCCTTGCCGGCCCGCCGCGATGTTGTGGCGCCAGCAGAAAAGTGCTCCAGCACCTGCCAGTGGGTGACGGCTTCGCGCCCGCCTACGCGTACGGCCATCTGGTCGCGGGCGCGGGGGCTGCGCTCGATCGGCCGGTCGATCGTGCCCTGCGGCCGGTCTGGCGCCCCCCACACGAAAGCCAAATAGCCGCGCTCGAACGACTCGCCGCCGCGGCCATGGCTGGCGAACTGCGCTGCCAGCGACTGATGGGCGCGGTCGTTCTTGGCCACGACCATGAGCCCAGTCGTGTCCTTGTCGAGCCGGTGCACGATGCCGGGCCGCCGCTCGCCGCCGATGCCGGACAGGCTCGCGCCACAATGCGCGACCAGCGCGTTGACCAGCGTGCCGGTCCAGTGTCCAGCCGCCGGATGGACGACGAGGTTTTTCGGCTTATCGATGACGATGATGTCGTCGTCTTCGTAGATGACGTTGAGCGGAATCGGCTCGGGCCGTGGCGTGGCCGGCTCGGCCGGCGGCACGTCAAGCACGAGGGCCGCGCCCGCATTGACCCGATGGCTCGGATCGCGGATCGTGCGGCCATCGACCGCGACCGCGCCCGCCTCGATCAATGCCTTCAAGCGGCTGCGCGACAATTCCGCGACATGCGCGGCAAGCACACGGTCGAGCCGCGCGCCGGTTTCGCTTCCGGCGACCGCAATCGATTTTTGTGTTGTTTGGCTGAGGTTTTTCGACGGCATGCTCGATAGGTCCCGCAATCCCTCCGCCGCTCCGCCGGCGTCTGCATCGCAGGACGCCGACGCCGCCTCCGCCATGGTGGCCCGAGTGCGTTGGGTCATGGTCATATCGGCGCTTATGACCGCCGTGGCCATCGCCGCGATCCTGGGGCTCATCGGCTATCGCATTTTCCATGCCGGCAGAAGCGCCAGACCGGCCGGTGCGGTCTCGGCCGGTATCGGGTACTGGCCGGTTTCCGACCTTAGTGGCCGGTTTTAGAACGGACAGTGGCCGGATTTGATTTGACTCGGCCATTCTAGGCAATACGAATCGCCGCCTCGTTAACCATCGCCAGGAGGCGATTATGCCCAACTACTACGGGCGCTTGGGTGCGCCGATGATCCAACCGAGCAAGGATCAATTTCGCGAATGGCTTTCCGAGGCACAGAAGGAGCTGAAGGAAGAGACGACGCGCCGCAGAACGGCGGAACGCAACCTTGGCGTTGCTATTCGCAAGCTTGGGGCGCTGGCTCTTGACGGCACAATAGCCGTTCCGGTCGAAAGGCTTGGCGAACTTGTCCTTCAGATAGCCCGCGAAGAAGAGGCGGCGGAAGCACAAAAGGTTCTACTCGAAGCCTGATTACCGAGAGGCCGCCTCAGTTGGCGGCCTCTTGATTTGGGTCCTTTGGAGGCGGGAGCGACAGCGTGAATTGAACCACTTGCCTCCCATAGTGGCGCGCAACCTTTTCACGAAGCTCCCGCATGTCTTTGCATTCTTTTGCCATGCCGATCACTTCGTAGCATCTCGAGACCAGCGCCCGCACACCGAGATTTTCAGTTAGTTGCCGATGCCAGTGTATTCCGGGTGGAGGCTTATTGTTTTTGAGATATTCCGCCACGTCAGGGTCCTGGGTGTCATAGATCATCTCAATAACGAGCTTGCCCCACCACTTCGGTCTGCTATGCAGATTGCCCTTCCAACCTGTCAGCCTGCCAAATTCTGCCCATAGCTCATCCGGGAATGTCTTTTCCCAAGCTCTAAGTTCATCCGCAATGAAAGCGCGCAATTTGACTTGCAGCGCATCTTCCGCGCGTTCGTATTGATACCCCGTCGCTTCGTCGATTAACGCCTCGAGTCCCAC
>JASHSE010000019.1 GCA_030036975.1 Xanthobacteraceae bacterium
ACCCGCGACCGAGGTGGCGCCGGACACGTCCGGCGCGGTCGCCGACGGCAGCGCTGCGTGCAGCACGCCCGCCGACAACAGCACGGCCGCAGCCGGCAGTCCGAAACGGACGAGCGACGACAGACGACGGAGGACGGATGAAATTCCATGCACGGCGCACTCCTCGGCCACGCCCGACGGGTCCATCAAGAGATTCGTCATTCCGGGGCCGAGCCAACGGGTCCGGCCCGAAGTGGCCGGCCCGATGACAAGCTCCGCGAGGAGCCCGGAATCCATAACCCCCCAGCGCAGGGGTTATGGATTCCGGACTCGCCGCTTCGCGGCGATCCGGAATGATGAGAGTTAATCATCCGAATTCCACATCACTCGGCAGCCACGTTGGCGGCACCGCGCTCGGCGTCGGCTTTAAGCGAACGAAACAGCTCGAACGCCTGCTTGGGCTTTAGATTCTTGTGCACGACGGCGGCGACCGCCTCGATCATCGCCTGCGGTGCCCCGGACTGGAAAATGTTGCGGCCCATGTCGACGCCGCAGGCGCCCTGCTGCACGGCGCTGTAGGCCATGGTCAGCGCCTCGAGCTCCGGCAGCTTCTTGCCGCCGGCCATCACGATCGGCACCGGGCACGACGCCGTGATGGTCTCGAAGCCGTCGTCGACGTAGTAGGTCTTGACATATTGCGCGCCGAGTTCGGCGATGATGCGGCAGGCGAGCCGGAAATATTTGGCGTCGCGCACCATGGCCTTGCCGACCGCGGTGATGCCCATGACCGGCACGCCAGCGCGCAAGCCGGCATCGACCAGGCGCGTCATATTGTGCACCGAGCGCGTCTCGTGCTCGCCGCCGATGAACACCTGGATGCCGACGCCGGCGGCGTTGAGCCGCACCGCGTCGTCCATATCCATGGCGATCTCTTCGTCGGACAATTCATCGCGCAGAATGCTCGGCCCGCCGCTCGCCCGCAGCACCATCGGCTTCTGGCACTGCGCCGGAATGACGGTGCGCAAAATGCCGCGCGTGCAGAACAGCGCATCGCAGGACGGCAACAGCGGCACGATCGATAGATCGATGCGCTCGAGGCCGGTGGTCGGGCCTTGAAAATAGCCGTGGTCGATCGCCAGCATCACGGTGCGGCCGGAGCGCGGATCGAATACCCGCGCCATGCGGTTCTTCATGCCCCAATCGAGCTGGTGGCTGCCTTTGAGATAAAACCCGGGCGTCTGCTGCGGCTGATCGAGGGCATAGCGTTCGCCTTCCCTGTCGGCTTCCGGCATCGATGACCTCTCCCTGACGGGCGCGCGCTGGCTGACATTCCTGCGATGGTGATCGAGGTATGCGCCATCGCCATGGCGCCAGCAAGACGGAGCGTGGGCCGGGCCGGCGCGACCAGACGCCATCGCCTGGATTTTGGAACTCTTATTTCGGAACCCTTGGTTTCGGAACTCTTGGCAAAGTTCGTGTTTTGTTCTATAAGAACATAGAGCAAACATCCATCAGTTTTGCACATGCCGATGACTCAACCCGCCGTCGCTGCCGCGGCGCGCAACCGCGCCGCCATCATGGAGGAATTGCGCCGCCTGCTGCCCGGCGTGACGGATATTCACAAGGCTTTCGCTTTCGGCCTGCCCGCGCTGGATTCTTGCCTTCCCGATGGCGGCCTCGCCTGCGGCGCGCTGCATGAAATCGTACCCGAGCCGCACGCCACGCCCGCCGCGCTTGGTTTCATCGCGGCGCTGTTGGCGCACAATTCCCTTTACCCTCCCCTGCAGGGGGAGGGTCGATGCCGAGCGCAAGCGAGGCATCGGGGTGGGGTCCACCTTGGCGGCGCAACGCCACCCCACCCCGGCTCGCAAATGCTCGCCGACCCTCCCCCTACAGGGAAGGGTAAAGTCATATGCGTCCTCCCCGCTTACGGCTTTCGCGATCATGGCCGCCTTTACGGCCATGGTCTCGCCGCGCTCGGGCTTGATCCGGAGCGCCTCATCCTTGTCGAAACCGCGCGCCGCAACGACACCCTGTGGGCGATCGAGGAGGCGCTGCGCTCGGGCGCGCCGGCCGCGGTCGCCGGCATCGTCGACCAGATCGATCTGAAATTAAGCCAAAGGCTGCATCTCGCCGCCGTCGATTGCGGCCTGCCGCTCTTTTTGTTGCGGCCCGCGCACAATCTGGAATCGAGCGCGGCGGCGACGCGCTGGCGCGTCGGCACCGCCGCGGCCGCGCGCGACCGCTTCGGCCTTCTCGTCCGCCCGCGATGGCATCTGCGCCTTGAACGCTGCCGCAACGGCCGGCCCGGCGAATGGAGTGTGGAGTACGATCATGTCGCGCATCGTTTCAGTTTGGCTGCCGCGCTGGCCGATTCTGCGCGCACTCGCGGCGCAGGCAAAGCAAACAAAAGAAGCGAAGCAACCGACCGAGCAGCTCATTGCGCCTGATCGGCCGTTCGTCCTTGCCGTTGCGTCTGCCGGCGGGCCGCGCATCGCCGCCTTGAACGAGGCGGCCGAGGCGGCGGGACTTTCCATCGGCGAGCCGTTGGCGGATGCGCGGGCCAAGGCCGGATTCCTGCAAGTGCGCGCCGCCGATGCCGACGACGACGATGCCGCGCTGCGCCGCCTGACCTTATGGGCGACGCGCTATACGCCGGCCGCTTCGTCCTATGACGAAGCAAGCGGCGCCGACGGTTTTTTCCTCGATGTCGAAGGCTCAAGCCATCTGTTCGGCGGCGAGGAAAAACTCGTTGCCGATCTGGCCGCGCGGCTAAAGAACAATTTCGGTCTGCCGGCGCGGCTCGCCGTCGCCGCCACCGCCGGCGCGGCCTGGGCGGCCTCGCGCTTTCACGCCAAAAACCCCTGCATCCTGCCGCCGCAGCGGCACGCCGAGATTTTGGCGCCGCTTCCGGTCGAAGCGCTGCGGCTTGCCCCGGAAATTTCCACGACGCTGCGCCGGCTCGGCTTCAAAACCGTCGGCGCGCTGTTGGACAAACCGCGCGCGCCGTTCGCCGCGCGATTTTCCGCAAGCCTGCTCCGCCGTCTCGATCAGGCGCTCGGCCGCATCGACGAGCCGCTCATCCCCGTCGCGCCGCCGCCGGTCTACCATTCGCTGCGTTATTTGCTCGAGCCGATCGTCGCGCAGGAGGCCGTCGTGGCGCTGTCAAGCCGCCTCATGCAGACGCTGACGCACGTGCTCGCCCGCGACGACGTCGGCGCCCGCGGCCTGAAACTGTCGCTCTATCGCGTCGACGGCGCGGTCAAGACGCTCGACATCGCGCTGACGCTGCCGACGCGCAGCGTCGCGCATGTGGCGCGGCTCATTGCGCTCAAGCTCGAGGCCGCCGCGGCGACCGACGATGCCGGCTTCGGCTTCGAAGCCATCGGCCTTGCCGTGACCCGCGCCGAGCCGATGCCGGCACGGCAGACGGAACTGACCGCAGCGGGGCTTGCCGATCGGACCGAGCATTGCGCCGCCCTCGTCGACAAGCTGCAGCAGCGGCTCGGGCCGCACAGCGTGCGCCGGTTCGAACCTGTCGCCAGCCATATCCCCGAGCGCGCCGAGGTGCTCGCCGCGGTCAATGGCGCGACGTTGCAAGTTCCTGCTCCGGAAAGAACGAGCATTGCGGCGGCGGCTTCACGCGCGCGCCCGCTGCTCCTGTTGCCTCACGCCGAGCCGGCTGAGGAGGTCATGGCGCTCGTCCCCGAAGGTCCGCCGCGGCGCTTCCGCTGGCGCGGCGTGACCTACGAGATCGAGCATGCCGAAGGCCCCGAACGCATCGCCGCCGAATGGTGGCGCACTCCGCCTTCCGCTCATTCCCGCGCAAGCGGGAATCCAGACCATCTTTGCGAAGACGAAAAGCGACAGGCGCTCACCCGCGATTATTATCTCGTCGAAGGCTCAGGCGGCCACCGCTTCTGGCTGTTTCGCCAAGGACTTTATGGCCGCGAGACCGCCGACGCGCGCTGGTTCGTGCACGGGCTGTTTGCATAATCTTTCGAGAAAACAGATGCGTGCGTACGCCGAACTTGCCGTCACCACGAATTTTTCCTTCCTGCGCGGCGCCTCGCATCCGGAGGAATTGGTCGCAACCGCTGCAGCGCTCAACCTGTTCGCCATCGGCATTGCCGACCGCAATTCTTTTGCCGGGGTGGTGCGTGCTTACGACGAGGCGCGCAAGCAAAACATCAAGCTTCTCGCCGGCGTGCATTTGGCGACCATCGATGGCTTCGAGGTCTTGGCCTATCCGACCAACCGCGCGGCCTATGGCCGACTTTGCCGCCTGCTCACGGCCGGCAATCTCAAAGCCAAGAAAGGCGAATGCCATCTCGCCTTCGAGGAGATCGTCGCCGCCAGCGCCGGCCAGATGCTCATCGCGCTGCCGCCGCCTGATTTGTTTTCAGCTGCGCTCTCTAAAATCACCTCCCCCTGGAGGGGGGAGGTCGCCGCGCGTAGCGCGGCGGGTGGGGGTGATGCGGCCTCTCGGCTGATTACCCCACCCCGGCCGCTTCGCGGCCGACCCTCCCCCTGCAGGGGAGGGTTTGGAATATTCGTCTCGCGGCTCACCGCCCTCGCCCGCGCCGCGCCGGGCCGCACCTTTGTCGCCGGCATTCATGACCATCGCGGCGATGAGCCGCGCCGGCTCGCCCTGTTGGACGAACTCGGCGCCCGCGTCGGCGCGCCGCTCGTCGCCGTCAACGACGTTCTCTATCACGCGCCGGAGCGCCGCCCGCTCGCCGACGTGGTCGCCTGCATCCGCAACAAATGCACGCTTGCCGAAGCCGGGCTGCGGCTCACCGTCAATGCCGAACGGCATCTCAAACCGCCCGCCGAGATGGCGCGGCTGTTCAAAAACTTCCCCGATGCCATCGACCGCACCATCGCCATCGCCAAAGCCTGCGCCTTCAGTCTTTCCGAATTGCAATACGAATATCCCGACGAGCCGGTGCCGCCGGGCAAGACCCCGCAGCAGCACCTCGAAGATCTGACATGGGCGGGCGCCGCCAAACGCTATCCCAAGGATCGCTTTCCGAACGGCGTGCCGAGCGACGTGCAGGCGCAGCTGAAAAGCGAGCTGGCGCTGATC
>JASHSE010000136.1 GCA_030036975.1 Xanthobacteraceae bacterium
CGAACCTCCTGCTTCGGATGTTCACACCGTCTGCTCCAGTATTCTGAGGTATCGCGCGTAAAATCTTCGGTCGGATGAAGCTCGCACTCCTTCCCTGTCCGTGGATCAATGACTTTCATGTTCGGCCCTTTTACAAAGTCGTTTAGAACAAAACAAGAACTTTGGCAAGCTTTCAGTCGGTGGCGCCACGCCCGCGACGGGGTGAAATGAAATCCTGATCAGCCGATGGGTTCGTCGCGGCCGCCGTGCTGTTCGCGGGAGCGGCGCACCATGATCTCGCATAGGCTCCGCCAAGCGTCGTCCAGCGCATCGAGCCGCTGGCTGGCGGTCCAGGCGACATCGACGATGGCGCGGCCTTCGTTGCTGTAGCCCTGCCCTTCCAGACCGTAACCCATCAGGCTCAGGGCGTGGACGGCGTCGCTCGCTTCTCGCAGCGGCACTTCCATGTCGAGCGCGATTGACGATAGCTTTCTGGCCGCGGCGCTGGGCTTGCCGGCCGAGGGCCTGACCGCGCGCATAGTTCGACCTGCACGCTTGCGGGACGCAGGCATGGCAAAACTCCGGCTAATCCAGTAACAGTGACTATGTACAATTCACTGCATAGTCGGAATTTTCCGACTGCGCAAGAACTTTTCGTCGGAAAGTTCCGACTGGCGGAAATATCCGACCTATCGGATAAATCCGATATGCCAACCGCCGATCAGGTGCGGAAGACGCTGGCGCGCGCCTTGGAAAAGGCCGGCGAAGGTCCGGTGGAACTCGCTGCTGCCATGGGCATCGAACGCAACTATATTCGCGACTTTCTACAGGGCAGAAAGGACTCGCTGCGAGCCGAGGTGATGCTCGGTTTGTCAGAGCATTTCGGAATACCATTCAAGGACTTGGTGGTGACCGGGAAAAAGGCAAAGAGTCGCACCGCCCAGTCCTAATCGGATTTTCATTTTCCCGCTCTTGTTTCTGTTTTGTTCCTCTGATAGCATCTTCCAAGTATGGGCGGGTCAATCGAAGACAGCGACGCGGCAGAGCCTCGACCCAGGCGAATATGGTAACGTAACGGTCGGCTAAGAGGATAGAACAATGGCTTCCGAGGTGACCCGCGAGGAATTTGAATCGCGTGTCGGTGTCGTCGAGCGCGAGGTCGAGGGCGAGAAGCTGGTCACGCGCCACATCCTCGAACAGACCCGCCGCAATTCCGACGATTTGTCTGCTGTGAAAACCCGCCTGGATCGGGTCGAGCGCAAGGTGGACGGCGTCGCTCAGGACGTAGGGGTTCTGCGCCGGACGTTGGACGGCCTTGTTCGTGACCTCCCCAAAATCGTAAGCGATGCGGTTCGCGGCCGCGAGCGGAAGAAATAACCACCCTCAACTAACGACCGCCTTTAAGAAGCAAATGTAGCCCGAATGGAGCGCAGCGAAATCCGCGTAACGATCAGTACGAGGATAGAACATGGCTTCCGAGGTGACCCGCGAGGAATTCGAGTCGCGTGTCGGTGCCGTCGAGCGCGAGGTCCAGGGCGAGAAGTTGGTCACGCGCCACATCCTCGAACAGACCCGCCGCAACAGCGACGATCTCGCCGCTATCAAAACGCGGCTTGACCGGGTCGAGGGCAAGGTCGACGGCCTGGATCAGAAAGTCGACGGCGTGGATCGGAAAGTCGATCGGCTGGAGCGCAAAGTCGATGATCTTGCGAAAAGCCTGCCCGGCATCGTCGCCGATGTCATGCGCGAGGTGCAGCGCGAGCGCAAATAAGCAAGCGTAGCCCGGCTTGAACGGAGTGAAAGCCAGGATCGGCCTACGAGCCGGAAGATCGTCTCCCGGATTTCGCTTCCGCCTACGCGCTCCGCGCTTCGGCGGACTGAAACCCTCCGAAGCTTGCGCAGCGAGCGTACGAGGGTTGCTCAGTCGGGCTCCATGCCGCGCAATTTCGCGCTTCCAGAGCGAATCAAAGATATAGCCAAACTATTGTTTCTGTTCAGAGTTTCGTGGAAAAGTAATAGATAGCGCGCGGAAGCGATTGCGCGGCTATAGCCGCCGACGCAAAAAGCGCTGCAGAATCAAAGCTCAGTCGTTCCCGATTGACAACCTCACGCGAGCAACTAAAAGCCGACGCCGCTTTGCTCATCAAGGGCGTCAACGCGAGGCGATCCGGTTGATGGAGTGGAGCGCGGTGCCTGCGTGCGATTTCGCAGATCGGATGCGGGCGGTTCGGAAACTCGACCGGCCGGCCACGACGCCGGTCTGCCAGGAGCTGGCTGCCCGGGGCGCGGATCGGTTGTCCGCGACCATGAAGCGCGAGACCGGACTGAGCCAGAGGCCTCAAAAACCTCGGCGAGTGCCGCGACGGAGCGCCGAAAGGCGAGCGCGCCCGCACAGCGGATGCCCGCGGTAACGCGGACCATCCGTGGCGCGCGCCGTACTGGCCAGCGGTTCGGATGCTCTCATCCGAAGTGCCGGTGCGGAGGTTGACTACGCGCCTCTCGGCGCTCCGCCCCCCTTATTTTTTTCGGGGCAGCTTTCGTGCAGTGGCTTGGCAAGACTCGGACGCGAACAAAAACCGCGCCGCGAGAACGAGGATGCTTGTGCATCTGCATCCGCCCCCGCGATAGCGGGGAAGGGGGACCATCTTGCGCAGCAAGATGGTGGAAGGGGCGCGTGACTCGACGCTTCGCTTTCGTCGCAAGAGTTTCGTCGGGTCCCTGCGCCCCCTCCACCGCGCTTCGCGCGGTCCCCCTCCCCCGCTTTCGCGGGTGAGGATGAAGAACGCGCCGCGAGAATGAGAATGCTTTACCCCGTTCACCTCGGCGGGTTACGGCTTCGCCTAACCCGCCCTACATTACGCCCATGAAAAAGATCGGCTTCCTCTCGTTCGGCCATTGGACGCCGTCGCCGCATTCGCAGGTGCGGATGGCGTCGGATGCGCTGTTGCAATCGATCGAGCTCGCGGTTGCCGCTGAAGAACTCGGCGCCGACGGCGCTTTTTTCCGCGTGCATCATTACGCCCGCCAGCTTGGCTCGCCCTTCCCGCTCTTGGCCGCCGTCGGCGCGCGGACCAAGCGGATCGAGATCGGCACCGCGGTCATCGACATGCGCTACGAGAACCCGCTGTACATGGCGGAGGACGCCGGCTCAGCCGACATCATCAGCGGCGGCCGGCTGCAGCTCGGCATCAGTCGCGGCTCGCCCGAGCAGGTGATCGACGGCTGGCGCTATTTTGGCTACGCGCCGCCCGAGGGCGAGAGCGACGCCGACATGGCGCGGCGCCACACCGAAGTCTTTCTCGAAGTGCTGCGCGGCCAGGGTTTTGCCAAGCCCAATCCGCGGCCGATGTTTGCCAATCCGCCGGGCCTGCTGCGGCTCGAGCCGTATTCGGAAGGGTTGCGCGAGCGCATCTGGTGGGGCGCCGGGTCAGGCGCCACGGCCGAATGGGCCGCCAAGGTCGGCATGAACCTGCAGAGCTCGACCCTCGTCTACGACGAGACCGGCGAGGCGCTCGCCATCCAGCAAGCCGGCCAGATCCGGAAATTCCGCGAGGCCTGGAAGGCGGCCGGACACACGCGCGAGCCGCGCGTCTCGGTCAGCCGCAGCATCTTTGCGCTGGTGGACGATCGCGACCGCGCCTATTTCGGCCGCGGCGGCGAGAACGAGGACCAGATTGGCTTTCTCGGCGACAACCGGCGTGCCGTGTTCGGCCGCAGCTACGCGGCGGAGCCGGACGCGCTGGTCGAGCAGCTCAAGGCCGACGAGGCCATCGCCGAGGCCGATACGCTCTTGCTCACCGTGCCCAACCAGCTCGGCGTCGACTACAACGCCCACGTCATCGAGGCGGTGCTCAAGCACGTCGCCCCGGCGCTCGGCTGGCGGTGAGGGATTCCATGCGGGCTACGTTGTCGCTACAGCCGCATCGGCGGCCGCTTGCCCTTCTCCTCGCGCGGCACTTTCACCAGCGCCTCGCCGTCGAGCACCACCTGCCGGCCGACCTTGCACACGCAGGTCAGACGCGCCCGCGATCTTTCCGGGATCAGTTCGGCCACGGTGACGACGACCGTCACCGTGTCGCCGATCTTCACCGGCGCGCGAAAATTCAGCGTCTGCGCAATGTAGATCGCGCCGGGCCCGGGCAGCCGCGTGCCGAGCACCGCCGAGATCAGGCTCGCGGTGTAAAGGCCGTGCGCGATGCGCCGGCCGAACGGGGTGCGGGCGGCAAAGTGCTCGGACAGATGGACCGGATTGCGGTCGCCGGTGAGCTGCGCGAAGCCGACCACGTCGGACGCGGCGATCGTCTTCTTCAGCCGCTCGGTCATGCCGATCCGAAGATCGTCGAAGAACAGCGTGCGCAGCGGCGGCAGGCTGGTGGGGAGCGTCGGGAGCACCATGCCGGTTAATTTAGCGCGTAGGGCCGATTGGCGCAGCGTAATCCGCCACTGGCGCGGCGGCTATGCTCCGCTTATGCTTGGAAATCTGCGGACCGGAGATTCGACGATGGCGAAGAAGGCACGCAAGAGGGTCGTGGCGAAGGCGCGGAAGCCAGCGCGAAGCGCGGCAAAGCAGGCCGCAAAGCGGAAGCGCGCGGCAGCCGAGCCGCGGCGGAAAGCTGCACCGGCAAAAGCAGCGAGACCCGCCGCCAAAAAGCCGGCGGTCGGCAAGCCGGTAGCCCGCAAATCGGTAGCGAGCAAACCAGTGACCGCCCAACCGGCGACCGCCCAACCGGCAGCCGGCCAAAAAACCGCACAGAAACGGGAAAGCTTTCTGCACAAGATCGAAGACGCCGTCGAGGCGGTGTTCGATACGCTGACCGATGCCGAGCGGCTGCATCGCAAACTGGAACCGGACATTACGCCGGATCAGGAGTGATCCATCACCAAAGTATAAGCAGCCGCGTTAGGTTCGCAGCTCCGCCCCAACCCCGATGAGGCTCAGGACCCGTGCTATAAGGAATCCATGACCATAGAAGAGCTCGAAAAAGCCGTTGCCAAACTACCGCCCGAGCAGTTCGCGGAATTCCGCGCCTGGTTCGAGAGGCTTGATGCCGCGCGTTTCGACCAGAAGATCGAGCGCGATGCGCGGGAGGGCAGGCTCGACCGACTCGGTGATCAGGCGATCGATGATTTCCGCAAAGGCCGCGCCCGCGAGATATGAGGCATTTTGCCAGCCCGAAGTTCTCGGAGGCTTACCGGCAGCTTCCCGAACAAATCCGTGCGCTGGCCGACAAAAACTACGCGTTGCTCAAAGAAAACCCGCAGCATCCGTCGCTGCAGTTCAAGAAGGTTGGGCGTTTCTGGTCGGTTCGAGTCGGGCTGCGCTATCGTGCGCTCGCCGTGGACGCGGATGGCGATTTGGTCTGGTTTTGGATCGGCTCGCACGCCGATTACGATGCGCTGATCGGGTAGCGCCATGACCAAAAAGCGCCCCGTAGTCGGCGTGATCGGCAGTGCGCATCAGGCCGAAGGCCGATTCACCGCGCAGCGGGTCGGCGAGCGCAATTTGCGCGCGGTGGCCGAGGTTGCGGGCGCGCTGCCGCTGATCTTCGCCGGCACGCCGGAGATCACCGACATCGGCGCGCTGCTCGAAGTGGTCGACGGCGTCCTGCTCACCGGCGCGCGCGCCAACGTGCACCCGGCCCGCTTCGGCATGGCCGAAGACCCGCGGCACGAGCCGTACGACCGCGACCGCGACGCGCTGGCGCTGGCGCTGATCGAGGCCTGCGTCGCGCGCGGCGTGCCGCTGTTCGGCATCTGCCGCGGCTTTCAGGAGATCAGCGTCGCGTTCGGCAGCTCCTTGCATCCGGAAATCCGCGAACTGCCCGGGCGCATGAACCACCGCATGCCGCGGTTGCCCAATGGCGACATCCATCCCGACCTCGCCGTGGTGTTCGCCGACCGCCACGAGGTGCGGCTCACGCCCGGCGGCGTGTTCGCAAAGCTGCTTGGCTGCGACACGATCCGGGTCAATTCGCTGCACGGCCAGGGCATTTTGGAGCCGGGCAAGCGCATCGTGATCGAAGGCGTGGCCGAGGACGGCACCGTCGAGGCGATCCGTATCGCCGACGCGTCCAGCTTTGCGCTCGGCGTGCAATGGCATGCCGAACATGCCGCCGACTGCAATCCGGTCAATCGCAAATTATTTGAGGCGTTCGGCGCGGCGCTTTCACGGTATCCGCGGACATAAGGGACACCAGTGATGGAGACAACAGCCGGCCTCGCCTTGCCAAGATCCATGTATGATGGCATGATGTCGCCATCATGAATGCACGAACTCAGATTACCATGGATCCGGAGTTGCAGCGGCGCGCCCACGCCAAGGCCGCCGAGCGCGGCATTTCCTTTGCGGAATATATCCGGCGGCTGGTCGCCGGCGACTTGGGCGAGCAACAGAAGCCGAAGCCTGATATTTCGGTCCTGTTCGACCTGATTGACGAAGGACCTCCAACCGATATTGCTCGCGACAAGGACAGGATGATTGGCGAGGCGGTATGGCAGGAATACCTGCGCGATGTTGGTCGAATGCCTAAGGCAAAAATCCTGCAGAAAATTCGCCGCACAAAGAGCAGCCGTTGAGCGTTTTTGTCGACTCCTCGGCATGGTTTGCGGCGATCGTCGCGCGCGATCACCACAACTCCCGCGCCAAGGCGATGATGCAGGGCGAGCGGGAGCACATCACTACTGATCACGTCGTCATCGAGACTTGGCTACTGTTAAATGCTCGCTTTCATCGTCAAGCCGCAGACTTGTTCTGGGAACGTATTCGCATTGGTCGCGTCCAGATCGAGCATGTGAGCCCGGCCGATTTCGAGGCGGCTTGGTCAATTGGCAAAATGTTTCCCGATCAGAATTTCTCGATCGTCGATCGCACGAGCTTCGCCGTGATGGAGCGGCTGGGCCTTACTCGTGCAATAAGCTTTGACGACGATTTCTCGGTTTACCGCTATGGCCGCAACCGCGACCGCGCGTTTGAGGTGCTGCGATAGGCAAGAGCGGATGCCGCCTTATTCACCGGTCCACTTCGGCTTGCGCTTGTTGAGGAAGGCGTCGAGGCCCTCGCGAAAATCGCGGCTCATGTAGCACATCAGGATGAGGTCCTCGCCCTCCTCGCGGGACAGCCGGCGCATCAGGCGGGCGAGCGCCTGCTTGGTGGCGGCAAGCGTCAGCGGCGCATTGCCGGCGACGGTGGCGGCGAGTTCGTCGGCGCGCTTCTGCAGCGCCGGCAGATCCTCGACCACTTCGTTGAGCAGGCCGACGGCGGCCGCCTCCTCGGCGCCGATCAGCCGCGCGGTGAAAATCAAGTCCTTGACGCGTGCCGGGCCGACCAAAGCGGTGAGCCGGCTGATGTTCGACATCGACAGGCAATTGCCGAGCGTGCGTGCGATCGGAAAGCCCATCTTCACGCTTTTGGTGCCGATGCGCAGGTCGCAGCAGGCGGCGATGCCGGCGCCGCCTCCCGTGCAGGCGCCGTTGATCGCCGCGATGGTCGGCACACGGCACTGTTCGATCTCGCCGAGCACGCGGTCGATGCGGGCTTCGTAGTCGAGCGCATGCTGCGGCGTAGTGAAGGCGCGGAACTGGTTGATGTCGGTGCCGGCGGCAAACGCCTTGTCGCCGGCGCCCTGGAACACCAGCACCTTGATGGTGCGGTCCTTGTTGGCCTGCCGGCAGATTTCCGTCAGCCGCTCGTACATGGCGAAGGTGAAGGCGTTGCGCGCCTGCGGCCGGTTGAAGGTCACGCGGCCGATGCCGTCGCGCAGGTCGAAAAGCAGATCCTCACCAACTGTGGTTTGCTGATCCATGCCGTCGTCTCGTCTCTCTCAAGCTATTCGGACGTGCGCGGTCAACGAATGCCGCGCGCCTAATGCGCCGTGCTCGACTCGATGCCCTCGATGTCCTCCAGCATGGTCTGGCCGAGATGGCGGATCGCCTCGGCCGTCAAGGCCGCCCATTGGTCCTTCGGCCCGAGCATGATGGTTTCGGCGAGGCTTTCGGAAATGCGCGCGACCATGTCGCCGAGGTCGACGTTCTCCTGCCCCTCGATGCGCTCGCGGACCAATTCGTTGATGTCGCAGTGCAGGCAATCGCTCATTTCGCAACTCCGTGATTTTGTAGGGTGGGCTGAGCGGCAGCGAAGCCCACGCGTTCAGCGACGAAGATGCCCGCGTGGGCACGGCGCTCCGCGCCTTTGCCCACCCTGCAAATAATTACGCGCCGACGTGTTTGTCGACGAACGCCACCATGCGGGCGAACAGATCGCCGGTCTTGGTGAGGTCGGGCGTATGGCCGGCGTGCCGCTCCATGTCGATGTAGTCCAGCGCGATGTCGCCGCCGGCCTTCTTATAATAGGCGCAGAAACGCTGCGGCTCGTTGCCGGCAAAATCGGAATTCGGGTCCTTGTAATCGTGCTGCACGTCGTTGCGGCCCTGGTACCAGACCGCCGGCGGCAGCGCGACCTTTTCGCCGCGCTCGAGCGCCAGGAGCGGACTGCCCTCGGCCATGGCGGCCTCGCTGCCCCAGTACGAATCGTGCCGTCCAATAATCGACTTGCCCCAGTCCTTGCCGGCCGCAAGATCGCGCTTGGCGTGGCGGTAGCGCGACAGTGGGTTGATGACCGGCCATGACATGATCACGCAGCGCGCCGAGGCGTCCGGCTCGGCCGCGCCCGCCGGCAACGCAATGGCGCCATAGCGCGGATCGCGCGGCCGCATGGCGACCAGCATGGCCAAGTGGCCGCCGCTCGACTGGCCCGATAGGCCGACCAGGTCCGGCCGGGTCTTCAGCTCGCGCGCATTGGCCTTGGCCCAGCGCACCGCATAATTGATGTCCTGCACCGAGGCCGGATACGGGTCCTCATTGCCGGAGCGGAAATCGAGCGCGACCGAGACGATGCCGTGCGCGGCCATGTATTCGTGGCGCAAATGCTCGGACAGCCGGTCGCTCATGCACCAGGCCCCGCCGTGGCACTCGACCAGCGCCGGGAACGGCCCCTGCCCGCGCGGCGTGAACACCCGCGCCAGGAGCGGCTTATTGCCGTGGCGCAGATACTCGACATCGCTCACGTCATAGTCGGTGGTCGTTTTGGCTTCGAGGGTAGCAGTGGTCATGGGGCGGGGTCTCCTTGGGGTCGGAGAAGCAGTCTAGCCCGGATGCGGCGCCGGTAAAATCGCGGCGCCGGCGGCCGAATGGCGCGATTCCGGCAGCAAATCCGGGCCGCTCGCCGTCTCGACGGGCCAGCCTTCGTGCGTTCATCCTTACGGGGAATAACCGCTTATTGCTGCTCCGGCTCCCCCGGCACAGGTTCAGAGCCAGCGGGACCAGGCGCGCCCGCTGCAGGCCCGCGCGGCTCATTCTTGTTGGACGTGCACTTGGCCATGAACTGCGTGCGTTTGGCGCCGGCGAGCTTCTGCTGATCGGCGTAGAACTTGCAGGTTGCGGCCTTCTGCTTTGCCGTCGCCGCGCCGGCCGCGCCGGACAGCAGCACAACGGATGTGGCGGCCAAGAAAACCGCCAAGAAGCCGGTCAAAAAATCGGACAGGACCATAGAGCGATGCATCGAGGACCTCCTCAGGACCGGGATCAAACTCCCGGCATTTTGCGGCGACAGTGCGGATCAGAGCGCCGCCAAGATCGCCCACTGCAGCTTTTGGGCATGGCGCAGGGACGAGCATGCAGGTTATGACATGATTCCCGAATAACGACAGTTCCGCCGCTCGCATGCCTGCCACCGGCCAGATCAGCCCTACCCTTGCCCGGATTACGCCCGGCCTGACCGGAACCGCCGAACTTGTCGTCGCGGCCGAGCACACCGCACCCTTCGTCGGTTCGGGCCGCATCGCCGTGCTGGCGACGCCGGTGATGATCAATTTGTTCGAGGCCGCCGCTTTGGCTGCGGTCGAGCACCTCTTGCCCGCGGGCCACCAGAGCCTCGGCATTCACCTTGACGTCGGCCATACCGCGGCGACGCCGGTCGGGCTGCGCGTCACCGCAAGCGCCGAGGTTTTGCGCCTCGAACGCCGCACCATCACATTCCGGGTCGAGGCGCGCGACCCGTTCGAGGTGATCGGCGGCGGCACCCATCAGCGCATCGTCGTCAGCGTCGAGCGGTTCGACGCACGCGTGCAGCGCAAGGTCGCCGGCCGGCAGTGATCGGGCGCGACGGTCTGCTGCCGCGAAAAAACGTCAAGCGGCCTTGCGCGAGCGGCCGACGAAAAGGCCGAGGAGGACGAGAACGATGGCGGCAACCGCAGCGACGATGGCATGCTTCATATGCATGTGCTGCGAGCCTGGAATGTAACCGGGCATGAAGCTCGGCAACGAGCCCGCCTGCGTCGTGTAATACATGACCGCCACGACCGCGCAGATAATGGCAAGAAGAAAGGCGAGCATTTTCATTGCATCGGTCCCCTTTGACAAGCGCGGCCGCATGTCGACCGCCGGCCCGCCGGCGACGGGTTAGCACGCGGCCTCGGCATTGGCGAGGTTGATAATGCGGCAACAGCGTGGATGACGTCGAACGCGAAGCACTTTCGCTGCGTTCAACCCCAGGCGCCGCCGTTCTTGACCGGAGCCGTTCGAATGTCCACTTGCGCGAGGGGGCGGTCGCACGGGAGTTGCCGTTGCGCGACGGGGTTGTCGATCGCCAAATCAGCAAACGCAGCCTCTTGCGCAGGGCCGCGGCCCTGTGTGGCGTGATGGGCCTGTCGATGCCGGCGGCAATGTCGAGTTCGAAGGCGGATGCGGCGATGGATGGCGACGTCGCCGATATTGTGGAGCCGGCGATCGCGGCGCTGGCGCCGGCGGGCGAGGCCGGCGGTCTCGCCGCCGCGGTCCGCATCGACGGCCGCACCTTGTTCTTCAGTCGCGGCTTGGCGGACGACCGCACCGAGCAACCGATCACGTCGGATTCGCTGTTCAACGTCGCCTCGGTGCGCAAGCTGTTCGAAGCAACGCTCGTGGCCGAGGCGGTGCTGCGCAGCGAGCTTTCGCTCGACGATCCGGTCAGCAAATATGTACGTGAACTGCACGGCGCGTATATCCGCCGGGTCACGATCGGCGAACTCGCCACCCACACGTCCGGCCTGCTGTTGCCGACCGATCATCCGCCCTGGCCCGACGAAACGTATTCGCTGGCCCAGTTCCTCGACATGCTGAACGCCTGGACGCCGCAGCATGGCGAACAGCCGGGCAAGCAGCGCATCTACACGCATGCCGGCTACGTGCTGCTGCAACTCGCGCTCGAGCGCCGCTACGACACCCCGATCGGGGTTTTGATCGAAAGCCGCATCCTCAAGCCGCTCGGCATGAATTCGACGCTGGTGCCGGAACGCGGGCCGGACAATCGGGCCGTGATGGATGCGCAATTCATGCGGCGCACGGTGCAAGGCTACTCAGCCGACGGCACGCCGATCGGACCGCCGGGCAACCAGCAGAGCTATTTTGACTTTCCGGGCACCGGGCAGATGTTTTCATCGGCGCGCGACCTCGCCATCATGGTCGGCGCCAACCTGGGAGACCAAAAAAACGTCGAACCGCAAATCGGTAAGGCCCTGCTGTTCACCCAGCACGAATTCTTCCGCGTTGACGCGCAATACGGCCAAGCCATGGCGTGGGAGGTCAACGACCTGAGCGGCCCGACCATCATCGACAAGCCGGGTGGCCTCAACAACGCCTCGGCCTATGTGGGTCTGGTGCCGGAGCGCAAGCTCGGGCTTGTCATTCTCTCCAACCGCGGCGACATCCATCCCTACGACGCGGCGCGCGCCACGATTTTGCCGGCGCTGGCCAAGTTGCCGGAACAGCCGACCAAGCCCTGATCGCTGCGCTGCCTCAGTAAGGCCGCACCGTGCCCTGCACCGTCGTGCGCAGCAACAGCCGCCGCTCGGTGGAGGAGAAATTAGTGCGCGCATGCGACGAGCAGCGATTGTCCCACAGCAACAGATCGCCGACCCGCCAGACGTGCTCGTAGACGAACGCGCGCTTTTCGGCGTGATCGAACACCGCGCTGAGCAGCCGGTCGCTCTCGTTTTCCGGAATGTCGAATACTTTCACGGTCATCAGGCGGTTGACGTAGACCGCCTTGCGCCCGGTGTCCTCATGGGTGCGGAACACCGGATGCGTGCATTCGGCAAAGGCTTCGGTGCCCATTTTGCCGCCGCGAATGGTGGTGCCGTAATTGTAATGGTGCAGCGCCTTCTTGCCCTCCAAACGGTCGCGGATTGCCGGATCGAGCGTGTCGTAGGCGGCGTAACCGCTGGCAAACAACGTGTTGCCGCCGGCCGCCGGAATCTCCACCGCATAGAGCAGCGTCGCCTTGCTCGGCACTTCGGCATGGATCATGTCGTGATGGAACATCATCTCGCCGTCCGGCAACACGCCGATCGGCTCGCCGTTCTCGCGGATGTTCGAGACCATCATGATGCCGGGCAACAGCGACGAATAGCCCTTGGGAAAATATTTCGGCGGCCGCGACAGCTTGCCGATCTCGCCAAAAAAACCGGTGGCGCGGACCAAATCCTCCTGCGCGAGGTTTTGCGCCGGGAAGATCAACACCAAATGATCGAGCCAAGCCTGGTAGATCGCCCGCACCGTTTCTTCGTCGGGTTTTTGGCGCAGATCGATCCCGCGGATTTCGGCGCCGATGTGTTTGGTCAGAGGGACGACGTCAAATTTGGTTTTGGTCTTCACGGCGACGTCCATGGCGCTCCTCCATTTTGTGCGGCGTTCGCGACGCGCGAACGCCGTTGTTTATTTTACGCCTGGGCCTATTCAGCAGCGACCGCAACCGGGGTCGTGAGGCCGCCGTGCGCTACCTCGCCGCTCGCCAACGCCGCGAGGATGCGCTCGACCAAGGCGCGCGCCGAATCGGCGCTCAGTTCGACGGCGACGCGGTCGCGCCCGCCCTCGCCTTCGTTGGTGAAGTCGATAGCGAGCACGTGATCGAGCGTGGAGTAATAGGGATGGTCGAAATAGACGTTGGCCGTATCGATCTTCATCCAGCCCTTGCGACCCTTGGCGCTGCCAATGAGCGCCGTCTTTTCAACGATGTACGAGCACATCGCGTTCTCCTTTGTTGGCGCGGCGCCTACTCGGCGGCGATGCTGGCCGCGGAGGTCGCCAGATAGCGGGTGAAGAAGTCGAACACCTTGCGCCAACCGTCCATCGCCGGCTCGGGCCGGTATGCGTCGCGCTGCCAGTTGAAGAAAGCGTGACCGGCGCCGTTGTA
>JASHSE010000137.1 GCA_030036975.1 Xanthobacteraceae bacterium
CGCGCCGCCATACTGAAGCAGTTCAGCGCCAGCATTGCCGAACCGCCGAGAACGAGTGCGCGCAGCGCGATACGCCCGCGATCAACTTGGCTGCACATAGACCCTGCCCGTCACGTTGCATTGAGACGCACGCAAAACCCCGTTTCGCGGTCGTGCCGGCGCGGCGAAGAATTCTGTTGTGATTTAAGTTCGCACGCGCTCTGCGGCTGCCACGCCGTTTTGGCGCGGCAGCCGCAATCAGCATCGACAGCGGGACCTAGGCAGTGGGTGGAGCGCGGGACTGGAATGGTGCGCGGCGGGGCGCAACGAACAAAGCCGCGGGGCGGCTAAAATGCCGGGCCGGACGAATGATCGGAGCCGGCGCCAGCACTTGCGGTACCGCGGGCGTTGCCGAGGTGCCGAGCATGAACATGGTTTCGCAGATCGCGCAGAATCCGTCCTCGTTCACCGCATGGTCAGCGGTGAGCGACTGCGGCGAGCCGGCCGGCGGCAACGCAATCTCGGCTGCGCTGGACAGCGGCTGTCCGACGCTGCCGTAAATGTCGTCGGCATGGATATGGCCGAACGCGAGGAAAAACTGCAGCGCCAGCGCAAACAGCGCCAAGCCGCTGCCAAATCGGCCGTTGGTCCGGAACCAGCGCATCAACGAACGCGATCTCCGCCGCCCGCAGCATGCGACGCTGCCGATGCCGCGTCAAGCGAGTGTCGGAATCTAACGCGATTCGATACACTTAGATCGAGCAACGCACGGCGCAATGAAGGAAGAGCCGGAGCTGAAACGATAATGAGCTCGGCGGCAGCGCGACGCGGCCACTTTCTTCCTAGGAGCGAAGCGACGAAGCAATCCGGAGGGGCGACGCCGCAACTGGATTGCTGCGCTTCCGCCTTCGCGCTGCGCGCTTCGGCGTGACTCAAACCGCGCCGTGGCTCGCGCAGCGAGCGTAGGCGGGTCGCTCGCAATGACGATCGAGTTTGCTTAAGCCGGGTCGAGCGCGCGCACCGCCGACGCGGCGCCTGCAATAATCGCCGCGTCGCGACGTTTGCGCGCCAGCGCGGCTTCGCCGCCGCTGGTGGCGTGGTAGAGATCGAGCGCCTCGAACTCTTTCGGCTGCTGCGGCGTGATCGCAAGGTCCGAATAGGTCCAGCGGTCCGGCGCGTTCTTGGCCTTTTTGAGCATGGTGATGCCGCTGTGGATCATGCGAAGATAACGCCAGCCCTTGACCAAACTCTCGCCGAGATAGCGCGGATAGAACACGAGCGGGTTTTCCAGCGGCAGCCCGGACCGGCGGTCGCGCCGGAATTTGAGGCGGATCGCGCCGGCTTCGAGCGGATGCACGCCTTCATATTTGGCGGCGAGACAGAACCACAGCAGCGACCATAGCGTCGCCGACATCGGGCCGCGTCGCATGGCCGCTTTGCGGCGCAGGATCGTCTGCATGTGCTCGGGCGTGTAATAGGTCTCCCAGGCGATCCGATAAGCCTCTTCCCATTCGCCATCCGACATTTTCGGATGATGCGACACCCGATGGCTCAAATCATATTTGTTCATGTCGGCGTCCATCCAGACGCCGTTCTGCCACGCCACTTTGTGATCCTCGGAGCCAGGGAGCGGCGTGAGGAAGAAAAACTCCAGAATGTCGAGCGGCAGTTCGCGCTTGATGATCTCGACGTCGCGGCGGATCGTCTCCTTGGTGTCGCCCGGAAAGCCGAGGATGTAGCCGGCCCAGGTGATGGCGCCGTGCTCCTGCCATTTCTGCAGCATGGCGCGGTATTCGGTGATCTTGTTCTGGCGCTTCTTCGCCGCCATCAGGTTGTCGGGATTGATGTTCTCAAGCCCGATGAACACCCGGCGCACGCCGGCGCGCGTCGCCTTTTCGATGAAATTCGGAATCCGGTGACACAGCGTGTCGACCTGGATGGTGAAGCCGATATTGAGTCCCTCGCCGACGCGCAACGCAATCAGGCGATCGAGCAGTGGCTCCCACAGCCGATTGCGGGCAAAATTGTCGTCGGTGATGAAAAACCGTCTGATGCCCTCGGCATAATTCTGGCGCACGATCTTCTCGAGATCGTCGGGCGAGCGGAACCGGCTCTTGCGTCCTTGCACGTTGATGATGGTGCAGAACGAGCACTGGTACGGGCAGCCGCGGCCGAGATCGATGCTCGACAGCATGCCGAAGGTGCGGCGCACGTGCTGCCACGGCAGGAACGGGGCCGGCTCGCCTTCGAGCGACGGCAGATCGGCCATGTGGTTGTAGATCGGCTTGAGCTTGCCTTGCCAGGCGTCGCGCATGACCTCGTCGAGACGGCCGTCTTCCGCCTCGCCGGCGAACAAGGCGATGCCCATCGCCTGGGCTTGGCGGATGTTGGCCGGCAATTCCGGCAGCATGGCGATGCAGCCGGACACGTGAAAGCCGCCGATGCAGACCGGAAGGCCGGCGGCGAGGAACGGCCGCGCGAGATCGAGCGCGCGTGGAAATTGGTTCGATTGCACGCCGACCAGACCGATCAGCGCCCGTCCGCCGGCCTTGCGGATCATGCGAATGATGCGGCTGGGCCGTACCCGCCGGTTGGTTTCGTCGTAGCTGTGCAGGCGGATTTCGACGCCCGGGCCGAGCACCTGCCGCCGCTGCACATCCTCGGCGAGGCCGTTCAGGCAGGCGAGCGTATTGGACGGGATCGCCGACCGCAGCCATTGAATGGGATAGCCGTCGTCATCGTAATGGGTCGGCTTGACCATTACGAAATGAAACAGACGTGGCTGGCCGCCCGAGGCGGGTACGCGCGTCACGACCGTCACTTTGGACTAAACCCCCGACAGTCCCCGATTGCTGCCGAACACGCCACATTATAGCAGTATTGCGCAAAGCCGGAAGGCTGCTGGGGCAGGGAACCGGAGAATTCTGATGCACGACACGCCCGATCAAATCCATTGGCACGAGCCGAAAGCCGGCGAGAACGCCGGTTACGGCCAGTTCAAGCGCCAGCCTTTGCCTTACGACCGCTTCATGGCGGCCGAAGGCGTGCCCTGCTATCGGGGCATCGGCGTGCGCAAGGTGCAGGACCTGCCGCTCGTGCCGTGGAAGCGGCTCAGCGGTCGCGGCTCGTTCATCCAGCTCTACGGCACCGAAGGCCTGTGGGGCATGTACGTGGTCGAAGTGCCCGGTGCCGGCGCGCTTAACGTCGAGCGGCATCTCTATGAAAAAGTCGTGCTGGTGGTCGAGGGCCGCGGCACCACCGAAGTCTGGCAGGAGGGCCAGGACAAGCGCCACGCCTTCGAATGGCAGAAGGGCTCGCTGTTCGCCATTCCGCTCAACGCCTATCACCGCATCATCAATGCCGGCCCAGCGCCGGCGCTGCTCCTTTGCGGCACCACGGCACCGAACGTGATGAACGTCCTCGACAATCTCGATTTCATCTTCGATTGCCCGTTCACCTTTTCCGAGCGCTTCTCCGGCGCCGAGGATTTTTTCAAGCCGAAGGACGATCTCGAGCCCGATCCGATCCGCGGGCTGGCCATGCGGCGCACCAATCTCATTCCCGACATCGTCAATTGCGACCTGCCGCTCGATAACCGCCGCTCGCCCGGCTACCGCCGCGTCGAGCCGGCGATGGCGAAGAACCGCTTCTATCTGTGGATCGGCCAGCACGAGACCGGCCGTTATTCGAAGGCGCACAAGCACGCTTCCGCCGCGGTGCTCGTCTGCGTCAAGGGCAAGGGCTACACCTACACGTGGCCGGAAGCGCTCGGCACCACGCCGTGGCAGAACGGCAAGGCGGAATTCATCAAGCGCCAGGATTACGAGCCGGTCGGCCTTGTTTCAGCGGCGCCGATGAGCGGCGACTGGTATCACCAGCATTTCGGCATCGGCCAAGAAGGTTTGCGCATCTCGGCCTGGCACGGTCCCAACAATCAACGCGCGCGCAAACCCGGCGTGCCGGGCGAGATGCTGATGGATTACGGCGCCATCGATCTATCGAAGGGCGGCAGCGCCATCCCCTACCACCAGGAGGATCCGTTAATCCGCAAGGAATTTGCCGAGACGCTTCAGCGCGAAGGCTTGGTCAACCGCATGAACCCGGAATTCTACGAACGGCCGCCGGCCGAGGGCGAGGTGGTGATGGGGGACGTGATGTAATCGCGTAGCCCGGATGAGCGAAGCGACATCCGGGGCCACCGTTTCAGCCGCCACATCGTTCCCGGATATCGCTTTGCTCATCCGGGCTACGGCCCGCGTTACGCCGGCTCCGCGTCGATCAGCACGAACGCCACCACCGCCGTCTCGTTGCTGCGGTTGCTCCAGGCGTGATTGGTGCCGCGCTGGACCAGCACGTCGCCGGCTTTCAACAAAACTTCACCTTCGTCCATCATCGCGAAAATTTCGCCCGACAGCACGATCGCGTAATCGATGGTCGCGGTCTTGTGGAAGCCGGGATGGCGCGGGTTGTTGCGGTCGGTCGCTGCGGCGCGGCCTGATGGATCGGGCAGCGCGTGCTCGCGCGCGATGGCGGCGAGGCGCTCGCTGTCCGGCGGATATTCGATGACGCGGAACACCGAGCCGTTCTTCGGCGGCGGCAGGCGCGCGCCGCGGGCGATGGCGTCGACACTGCCGCGATTCTCGGCCGGTGTGCGTGCGGTCTCCCACAATTCGTGCACGATGGCGCTGCCCTTGGTGCGGCTGAACACGTGCGGCGTCGGTGCGTCAATGACGAAGATCGATTTGCCGGCGGCGTCGTGGCCGGTCACCACGCGGCGAATTTGTCTGGGCATCAATGCTCCCTTGCGTCATTCCAGAAGCCGCGAAGCGGCTGTCCGGAATCCATAACCACGGTTCGAGCAGAATGCGCACGAATTGTGGTTATGGATTCCGGGTTCGCGCTTCGCGCGCCCCGGAATGACGGGACCTATCGGCCGCCGCGTAGCCGCGCGAGCAAATCCTCGGTTGGATAAGAGTCAGCCGGCAGGCCGAATTTGAGCTGCATGGCTTTGACCGCCTGCCGGCTTTTCAGGCCGAGAAAGCCGTCGATCGTGCCGACGTCGTAACCATCGTGCACCAGGAGCGTTTGCAGCTCCTTGACCTGTTCGAACGGCAGCGCCGGCGGCGGATTGCCGCGATGCAGCGCCGGCGCGCCGGCAATGCGGGTGGCGAGATACGCGGCTGTCGTCGAATAAACCAGCGAATTGTTCCACTGCAGATAAACGTCGAAATTCGGGTAAACCAGAAACGCCGGGCCGAAGCGGCCCATCGGCAACAAGAGCGACGCCGGCAGCTCGTCGTCCGGCAGCGGCCTGCCGTCGGCGAGCGTGACGCCCCACGCCGCCCATTTTTGACGCGGCAGTTTGATGTCGAGGTCGGCCTGATCCCAGGGTAGCCGCGCCGGCACCCGCACTTCGGTGAGCCACGGCTCGCCGCGTTTCCAGCCAAGCCCGACCAGATAATGCGCGGTCGAGCCGAGCACGTCGGGCACGTCGTGGATGAGATCGCGCTTGCCGCGGCCATCGTAATCCACCGCGTATTTGAAATACTCCGACGGCATCATCTGGGTCTGGCCGAGCTCGCCGGCCCAAGAGCCGATCATTTCCGAAGGCACGAGGTCGCCGCGCTCGATCAGGCGCAGCGCATCGAACAATTGCGCGCGAAAGCGGTCGGCGCGCCGGCAATCATAGGCGAGCGAGGCGATCGAGCTCAGCGTCGGGTATTTGCCCATGTTGGCGCCGAAATCGCTTTCCAGGCCCCAGAACGAGACGATGACCGGCGCCGGCACGCCGTAGTCGCGCGCGATGCGTGAAAATACCGGGGCGTATTTCTTGATCAGGGCCTCGCCGCGCTGGATGCGATAGGCGGCGGCCATGCGGTCGGAGAATTGCAGGAACGTTTGGGTAAAGACGCGCTGGCCGCGGTCGATGTTCACGATGCGCTGGTCGTAAGTCAGATACGGCGCCGCGGTGGCGATGGTGCGCTGCGCGATGCCGGCCGCCGCGGCCTCGCGCTCGAAGCCGGCGAGCCAGCTGTCGTAAGGCCCCGAGGTACGGCACGGCACGTCGGCGCGCGCGGCGGTGGCCGCCGAGGCTATCAGGAAAATCGAGATACGCACCACTGCTCTACGCATTTTCGATCTTTCTCTTGTGTTCGCTAAGTCTAATTCCTCACCCTGAAGGTACTCAGCGCGCAGCGCTGAGCCTCGAAGGGTGCAGGCATCCAAATCGGCTTTAGAGTCCCCGATAGGGGATCAGGAAACCCCACGCCTTTAGGCGGCATGGGATCGCGGCGGTTCCGGTATAAAATGGCTGGATGGAAGGATACAAGCGGGGCAGCCACACCGTTTGGGACTGCAAGTATCACGTGGTGTGGGTGACGAAGTACCGGTATGAGGTGCTGGGCGGGGATGTCGGGCAACGCTGCCG
>JASHSE010000138.1 GCA_030036975.1 Xanthobacteraceae bacterium
CCTCGCAGATCGCCTTGGTGGCGCCGTAGGGATTGATCGGCGCGGTCGCGCAGTCTTCCGCAATCGGCACGGTTTTGGGCGCGCCGTACACGGCGCAACTCGACGAAAATACCAGCGTGCCGACGCCGGCCTCGCGCATGGCGCCGAGCAGCGCCGCCGTGCCGCCGACATTGTTGCGGTAATAGAGCGGCGGATCGTCATTGGATTCGTCCACATAGGCGAGCGCGGCGAAGTGAACGACCGCGGCGACGCGGTGCCGCGCCAGCGCTTCGCGCAGGCGGCTCCCGTCGGCAAGCTCACCGCGTTCCAGCGCGCCCCATTGCACGGCTTCGGGGTTGCCGCGCGCGAGATTGTCGTAGGCCACCGGATCGAAGCCGGCGCGGCGCAGCGCCTTGCAGGTGTGGCTGCCGATATAGCCGGCACCGCCGGTCACCAGAACCGCAGTCATCGCGCCTCACCGGCACCGAGCAAGGCGCGGAAATCATCGAGCATGCGCATCGCGATCGGCGCGACGCCGAATTCCTTAGCGGCAACGCGACCGGCCGCGCTGATCTGGCGCAACAAATCCGGCTCCGCCATCAGGCTCGCCAGCTTGGTGGCCAAATCCGCAGCCGGATCGTTGCTGCGATGATCGAAGACGAGCCCAGTCACGCCGTCCTCGATATAGTCGGCAAAACATTCCAGGCTCGAAACCAGCGCCGCGCAGCCCGAGGCCATGGCTTCGAGCGGCGCCAGCCCGAGCGCTTCGCCGGTCTCGGCCAGGCTCGGATAGACGAATATGGCGGCACGCCGATACTCTGCGGCCAAAGCCTGCGCGTCGAATACCGGGCCGGCGAAATCGCAGCGGAGCGCACGCTCGGCGGCCAGCGCCTGTAATCGTGCGAGGTAGGCATCGCCGTCGCCGCCCTCCTGGATGCGATGCGGGCCGACGATGCGCAACGTCCAGCCGGCAAAAACATCAGCAGAAAGACGCTCCGACAGCGCTGCGTACGCCGCAAGCAGCACGTCGATGCCCTTTTCTCGCGCAATCCGGCCGACGTAAAGAATGACACGCCCGGGCGCGCCGTCGGCCTCCGCGGCAAAAAACACACCGGGAATGGCGTAGCCGATGACGCGGATTTTTTCCGCAAGCCATGGCACTTGCCGCGCCACCGCGCGGCCCACCGCCTTGGATACGGCCTGCAGCCGGTCGGCGCGCCAATAAAGCGCCATCTGGCCTTTCGGATAGCGGCCGATTTGCACGTAGATTTTCCCCGCGCGACGGCGCGGCAGGACGAGCGGCAGGAAAAACCCGTTGGTAATCGTGATATCCGCCGGCGGCAGCGCCGCCGCGACGCGGAGCGAGTAGATCAAGTCCAGAACGAGATTGATCAAGAGATTCGACGAACGATCAAACGAAGCGATGCGCAGGTGCCTTATTCCATCGGCGACTTCGCCGTTTGGAAAATCGGCATATCGGCGCGAGACGATCACGACCTCGTGGCCGGCGTCGCGGTAGGCGCCGGCGAGCAGAAAATGCACTTTTTCAACCGCGCCGCCGAGCACCGGTGGGATCGGATAAAAAGGCCCGATGACGATGGTGATGCGCACCCGCGGCCTATCGCTGCAATGGTCCGAGAAGTTCGTGCTCTCAGCCAGGCGCAGTTCCGTCCCGTTCATCGCTCGGCGCGCCGCGCAGCCGCCGGTCGAGCACGGCGAGCGCGATCAGCGTTTCAGCGACCAGGCGCTGCAAGGCATAAAACCAGCCAACCCAGCCATCGAGAATACAGCCTTTGGCGAATAGCGCGTAGAACGGCGCGCCGAGCGGCGCCGGCCAGGCCATGCGGCGCAGCTGGTCGGCGCGCGTCAGCTCGTGCGGCTCTTTTGCGCAAATATGGCGCGCCTCTTCCGCCGCGTAGCGCTGTTGGGATGCAAACCAGCGCGCCAGGGGTTTGCGGTCGTCGTGATATATTACGTGACGCAGCGCCTTCACTTCGCCGGCAATGCCGACGCGGTGGCCGTGGCCTTCGTTGCGGTAACGTGCCTTGTCCTTGCGATAGAGCACGGTGCGCGGCGGATAGAGCGAGCCGCGCAAGGGCCGACCGTAAATCCGGTAGACGAATCCCGCGCGGTATCCGGCGACGTCTTCGTTGTCGGCAAGCGCGCCGATCTCTTCGACCAGGCCGTCGCTCAATTCGTAATCGGCGTCGAGCGACAGAACCCAGGGCGTGCGCACCTGCGCCAAGCCGAAATTGCATTGCGTGGCGAAATCGGTGAACGGGTGCCCAATGACGTCGGCCCGCGTATGATTGCGCAGCAGCTCCAGCGTCGCGTCGGTGCTGCCGGAATCGATCACGACGATGCGCCGCGCCCACGACAGCTTGGCCAACGTGCGCGCGATATTCGGCGCCTCGTTGTAGGTGAGAAGCAGGGGCGTGATTTGTTCAAACACGGGAAGTCAATGCGCGATGCACAGTTCTTGGTACAAGGCTTCCATCTGGCCGGCGACGCTCTGCCAGCTGTAATGGCGCTGCACGTATTGCCGTCCGGCCTCGCCCATCGCCGCCGCCTGCGCTGGATCGTCGATCAAGGACGCGATCGCGGCGCCGAGCGGCTCCGCCGCGCCGTCGGCCACCAGTCCTCCGCCGGATTGCGTCACGACCTCCGCGGCGCCGACTTCGGGCGTGACGATCGCCGGAATGCCGCGCTGCAAGGCCTCCAGAACCGTGTTGCCGAAACTCTCCGAATAAGACGGCAACACCAAAACGCGCGCTGCGCCGAAGACGTGCTCCTTGTCGGCACCGGTGACGATGCGCGTCACCAGGCGGAGGCGATGGCGAATGTTCAGGGCATCGGCCAGCCGCAGCAACTGCTGCGCCAGACCCTCATAATCTGCACCGACGATGGCGAGGATACCGCGCTCGGTTTGCGCAAAGGCGCGCAGCAGCCGATCGAGGCCCTTGACGCGCGCCAACCGGCCGAAAAACAGAACGAGCGGGCCGCCACGACCGAGCGCGGCGATGTCGGGCGATGGCGCGTTGCCCATCGTCTCGTCGATGTCATCGACGGCGTTCGGCGCCACGATCATGCGCCGCAGCCGCCAGCCGAACTTCTCGATTTCGCGTCGCTCGACTTCCGAACTCAGGTGAATCGCCGCCGCTCGCTCCAGGTTCGATCGTTCGATCAAAGCGATCCACGCCGTTTTGATGAAACGGCTGCGGCTTTCGATCAGCCGCTTGACCAGCATGCCGCGCGGCGAAATCACGTACGGCACGTTGGCCGCCTGCGCGCTGCGCGCCGCCTGCCAGGTCGGCCAGAGAAAAACCGAATGCAGGTGCGCGACGTCACAGCCCGCCATCGCGCCGCGCAGCGCCCTGCCCAGCGCCGGGGCATAGGATAGCCGGCGCAAGCGGGGCGACGCGAAATAGCGGACTTTGACCCCATCCAGCATGACCGGCTCGTCGTGCGGCACCGGGCTGTCATGCGGCCCGTCGATGCTCGTGGTGTAGACCTCGACGTCGTGGCCGCGCGCCGCGAGCGCGCGGCACAGGCCGTGGACGGCGACGATCGGTCCGCCATAACGCCTGGCCGGCAGATAGGTCGGAACGACATGCAAGAGCCGCATGGATCTTCGGGTCAGGCCCGATTCCGCTCAACGAGCTCGGCAGCGCGTTGTCATGCGGCGCGAGACTTTGATGCCGTTCGCGCCGACGTTGCGTCGTCAGGTCAGCGGCCGACGCGGCTCGACCGCGCCGCCGCCGATTTTTGTTGAAACGGCCCCGGCCATCGCGAACCGACGCGGTCTGATTCGGGGAAGCAAGGCAAAGATGCAAACCCCGGCGATGGTTTGGAACAGAGTCACCATGGTGTAGGAGAAATCGCTTTCCACGTTGCAGAGGGTGAGGGTCGAAGCGATCGCGGTCAACATGGCTATCGAGGTCGGCCCGGCCGTGGCGCTCAGGCGCATCAGAAAGCCGCACAACGCGCCGAACACCGCGCCGACCACCACGACGCCGAGATTGCCGAAGTTGGCGTAGGCCTCGGCCACCATGCCCCAGCCGATCGTGGTCTTCGCGGTATCTTCCGCGGTTTCGCGGCCGTAGCGCACGCTGAGCAGGTTCAGCACTGCCTGGCTTTCGATTTTATCCGGTTCCAAAAAGCGCGGCACCAACATGGCAGGCAGCATCGCGTAGGTTTCGCCTTCGAGGTACGGTATGACCCTCGGCGTCGCCTCCTGCACCGCCAAGACCATGTGCAGCAGCGAAGTACGCTCCAACAGGCTGGGGCTTCTCGTTCTCGCGGACGATCCGATATTGCCGATCCCGTACACGAACCAATCCGCAAGCATACCGGGAATTTCCGTCAGCGAGGCGTTTTCCACCGTCTGGCTGTTTCGCGCCCAATACGCCTCGCGCACGTCACCCTTTCCGGCGTTGAGAATGCTCAACACCGCGAAGGCCACGGCGAGGCCGACCCACGGCAGCCGTTTCGTGCCCAACACATAGCCGAGCATGATGGCGGCGATATTCATCGCGCCGCCGACCAGGAACAGGCTGCTCATCGACAGCGCCGTGACCGCAAGAACGCCGCCGCACGCCAACAACCAGCGCTGTCCCCGCAACAGGCCGGCGCCACGCGCGTAGCCGGTCAGATAGCAAGCCACGTAAGTCAGCGGAAACACGCAGGCGCGAGCGACGCCCGAGAAGCTGCCGAGAAAGCCGAGCTTGCCGGCAGCGATCGCCGCATTGAAGGCAATGCCGGCGGCAAGACCCACGAAAATCAGTCGATACAAATCGTCGACCAACGCGATGTTGTGCGACGACCGTTCCTTGATGGATCGCGCATAGCGCGCCGCGCGTGTCGCCGGCGCTGGTCTGGCCTTGTGACGCGTCGCGCCCATAAACGGCAAGGCCGCAAGCGACGCCGCCGTAAGGAAACATCCAACCGACAATCCAGCCGAGACGAGCTCGGACGTCTTATAGATCTGCAGCGTGTCGCCGACGATCAGCGGCATCGCGTAATACAAATAATACAAGGCCGCGACCACCGGCAGCACCGGTATTCCAAAGGCGCCATAATTCATCCACAGAAAGCTCGGCAACAGCACCGGCACGGTCACGCACAGATAGGCGATAGAATCCTGTGCAAAAAGGCTGAGCAACAGCAGGACGGCGGCCACCGCAACGAACAAAAGCCCAAGCTGGCGCGGGTTTACCGCGCGGAAGGAGAGCTGGTCTGCGACCGTCACGCTCATCGGCCGATCATGATGCAGTGCTGCTGTCCGCTCGACCGTCGTCGAGCTTGCTTGGACGTCATCCTCATTTTATTAGCATAAAATCGACTGCCAAGCATGGCGTGAACGTCTCCGCGCAGTGAGCACATTGGATGAATGCTCGCCAGATGTGGGCCACCGGCCTCGCTGGATATCTGCTCGACCTGTCGCGATTCGCAAAAGGCGGGCCGCTCAATCTGCACAGCCTGACGAAATATCGGGTGATCAACGCGCTGGCGCGGCGCGGCGGCGGCACGTGTCTGATCGAGATCGGGACGTTTCTCGGCATCACGGCGGCGCGGTGCACGCGCGCCTTCGACACGGTGTTGACGGTGGATCTGGACGCGCAGCTCGCCGCGCTGGCGGCAAAGGGTCTCGCCAAATTTCGCAACGTGACGGCCTACCAGGGCGACGCCGTGACGCTCCTGCCGCAAATGCTCGCCCATCCCGGCGCAGGCAAAGCCGTGGTGTTTCTCGACGCCCACTATTGCGGCGGCAATACTGCGCGCGGCGAACTGCCCGAACCGGCCCTTGACGAGCTTGACATCTTGGCCCGGCACCGCGATCGGATCGTCGGAATCGTCATCGACGATTTTCGTTGCGTCGGCGTGGAAGAGGGCTTTCCCACCAACGCGCAACTGCTTGCCGCCGCGGAAGCGCATTCCCCCATCCCACCTTTGCGATCAGGGCACTGTGCGATCAGATCGTGATCGAACGCGCCAAGCGCGCCTAACGGATGTTCGAAGCACCGATCTGCAGTCCAGATTCCGCGCAGCCCCTGTCCGCGCCGGTGAATGATTCACTTTCTGCACGGCTGCGGCAATCGCGGCCTCCGCCACGGATACGTCGAAAGCCCAAGCCCGTTGGCGCGCCGCCGGGCGCATTGCCGCGAGCCGCCCGACATCGCCGAACACCGCCTCCACGCAGCCGGCGAATTGCGACCAGTCGTTCCAGGCAAAGATGCGGCCGCAACCGGGATCGACGACGTCGGCCGCACAGCCTACGCGATCGCTGACGATCACCGGCGTGCCACAGGCCAGCGCCTCGTTGACCGCGAGACCCCAGCTTTCCGCATGCGAAGACGGCAGAACGAAGACGTCGCCCAGTCGATACACGATCGGCATGCGGCTCTGGTTTTGAAACGGCAGCACGCGAAACCGCGACGGCTGCGCGGCGGCGAACGCGTCGATCTCGGCCTGCAACGCGCCGCCGCCGACCAGGACCAGCACGATCGACGGATCGCGCAAACCGGCCACGACGCGCATGAGCTCGACCGGACGCTTTTTCGGCTCGAACTTACCGGCATAGAGCAGCACCTTGCGGCCGCGGTCGATCTGCAGTTCGGCGCGCCAGCGCGCAGCCTCTTGGTCGACATCCGCCTGCGGCGCGGCAAATCGGCCGACGTCGATCGCATGGCGGCACGGATGCAATTTTTCCGGCGGAACACCGAACCGTTCGAAATAGGCACGGTTGGCGGAGCCCGCCACGAGAATGCCGGTTGGCCAGGTGTAGACGCGGCGCAACAGGGCGGCCTTGAGCCACTGCCGCGGACTGGCCGCTTCGCCGTCGAGCAGATGCGAGTCGCCGAAAAACAGCGTGGCTACACGGCACCGATGCAGCGCCCACAGCAACTGCAGATGCGAAGACCACGCCCAGCCCGTGATCTGGACCACGTCCGGCCGCCACGACACGACTCGCTTGAGCAAATCGGGATTGCGCAAGCCGCGAAAGCGATGGGTACCGGCATCGGACGATACGTTGGGCACAAGCTCGAATTCGTAGCCGTCGGTCAGCGGAATGTCCCAGGCGACGGGCCGCGCGAAGCCGCGATCTTGGATCGCCTCGCGACCATCGTGCCAGGTAAAGAACACCTTGAGCTCAAGATCGCCCCGCAGCGCCAAGCGCCGATAGAGCGGCACAGCATATTGAACAGGATGCGAGACGACAATCGCCAACCGTGTCGATCGTTCCGGCATGGTTCAGCGCGCCGTCCCGCGATTCAGACATGCTTGGAACAGCTCGACATGACGCTGCGCCATGGCGGGAGCGAGATGCGCGGTCAAAAGCGGCCGCCGGTCGAACGTGACGCCCGCCGCCGCTTCCTTAAGGAATTCGCCGCAGACCGCCGCCGCTTCGTCGTGCGGCATGGTTGCCGTCTGATCGAACCACAACGCGTGGCCGAGACGCGGCTCAGACTGAAACATTGCATAGGCCGGGCCATCGCGACGCAGACAGGCGAGCAGCGGCTTTCCCGAGAGCGCGCAGCCGAACAGTTTTGATGGAACGTAGCCGGAATCGTCGGCACCGAGGATCAACAGGCCGCGGCTCCGAAGGATGAGGTCAAGAGCCCGGCGGTAAGGCACACGGCGCGGCTGTTCCTCGACAAGGTCGCCAATTCCGGCACCACGCGCAGCTGCTTTCAAGACTGGGTGCTGGTCATGCTTTCCGGGCCTGCCGGTGCCGAAGAGCCGAATGTGCACGCGGGGCGCCAACTCGCAGCCACGCGAGCGCAGCCGCGCCAGCGCGTGGCAGATCAGGGAAAAGGACCGCTCTCGGGTCGGCCCGTCCCCGACATAGAGCAACACGAGTTCGCGCCCATTCGCTTCCCTGGCATGACAATGTGCCCTGCCCGCTTCGATCAGATCGCGCTCTTCGGCCGCGAACGGAATGACAGCGTGCCGGCCCGCCTTGAGCCAAGCTGGCGAGTGCTTGTGGTAGCGCCGCTTAAGCGTCGCAATATAGGTCTCCGATACGGCGATCAGACCGGCGGCTTCGCGCACGGCTTTTTTTTCCAAACGCGGATCGAGCCATGCCGAGAGGCGAGCTTTCCAGCCGCGACCGCGATACCGATGCGCCGGCAGCACCCAAGGATCCTGAAAATCGAGTGCGTATGGGACGCCAAATTTCGAGCGCCAAAGCGGACCGAAAGAAAAGAAGTTGAATGCTGTGGTGGAAAAATAGACCAAATCGAATCGTCCCGAAGCCAGCAGTGTCCGCCCCCGCCGGTACATCGGTAGCCACATTCGCCAGGCTCCCGACCCCAAACTGATGAGACCGAACAACGGCGCAAGCCAGGCGCGCACCTCGTGCACCGGCGTGTCCTTGGCAAAGAATCCGTCGGCATCGGGCTCGATGGCGTCCTGACGAACCTCGCGCGGCGCCGGCGTGAGGATTTCGACGTCCCAGCCGAGCGCCGGTAATTCCCAGGCCAAAGCGCGCGCCCGCTGCATGTCGGCCAGCATGGCCGGGCGATAGCTGCTGACCACGATCAGCACGCGGTGTCTCACGCGACGCTCGCCTCTGTTTCGACACTGGCCGGCAGCGTCATGCCGAGCGCTTCGGCGATGCTGGCGAATCGATGGAGCCAAGTGTGATTGAGCAGCACGCGCCGGCGCCCGGCGCGGGCGATGGCCGCGCGCTCGTCGGGCCGCGTCAGGTAATAATGAATGCGCTCCACGATGTCGGCGGCGCGGTCCCACACTGCTATGTCCCGGCCTAGGTCATAATAAAGCGGCAGTTCGGGGCAGGACTGCGCCAGATAAAAGCCGCCACAGGCCGGAATTTCGAAATCGCGCAGACGAAGCTGGCGCGGCTGTTCGCGGCGCGGATCGGCGTCCATCTGGGTAAACCCGACATTGATCGCGGCGCCGCGCACCAGCGCCGCAAACTCATCCGTTTCGTAGCGGCCGCAAATGACCCCTGCCGGAAGCGCAGCCACATCCACCGTCGCCCGCTCCCGGCCGGACCAGCGCCGCGCCATGCCGCGCAGGAGCGGCAGGCCCTCCTCGCGCAGCCGCGGCAGCAAATAAGCACCAAGATCGTGCATGAGTTTGGTGCGCGCCCCGGGGGTGGCGGGCCACGGCCGCTCGGCGTGCCAATTGTTGCCGTAGACGCGCAGCGCAATGCCGGCTTGCGCGATCTCGTTAAGCACCCGTTGCCGATATGGCCACGGCGAGCCCATGTACAGCACGCCATCGTAACGGATCGGCGGCGCAGCGGCCTCGTCGCACGGCGGCACGATGGCGCCAAATCCCAGCCGCAATGTTTTGATGCCGCGTTCCTGAAAATATTTTACGTGATCGGCGGCCGCGTAGCAGACGAGATCCATAAACCGGCTGGAGC
>JASHSE010000139.1 GCA_030036975.1 Xanthobacteraceae bacterium
GCGAGCGGATCGCGTTGACCGGCGATCCGGCCGGCGAATTCGTTGGCGAGGTCGAGACGACGCGGCACGCCATCGATCCACGCGGCTTCCCGGTCGGAAAACCCGTTCGGCGCCGGCGGGCGCCACAGCGCTTCGCCTAACATCGCCTGCGCGCCCGTGATCCGAGCCACCGGCACAACCGACTCCGCATCGGCGAGATGTAGCGCGCCAGCGATCCATTCCGAGGGCCTTTTGAGCTTGGTGCGGTGCGGAGTCCACGATTCATCGGCTGTGACCAGCGTTTTCGCCACCTGCTTGAGGTCGCCGCCGCTGTCGCGAAACGTCTTTTCGAGTTTGCCCACCAGCGCCGGCGGCGGCTCGTCGGCAACAAAATGCGCCGCGAGCTGCTCGGCAATGTGCCGGGCCGTCGCCGGATGGCGGGCCAAGTCAGCGAGCACGGCGCGACCTTGGCCGACGCCCGTGTCCGGATAGCTCTTGCCGAGCACGGTCTGCGGTCCAGGCTCGTGCAACAACTTATTGAACACGAATTCGCCACCGTGCAGCGGCTCGCCCGGCGGCAACCATGTCCAGCCGGTCAAAACCTTGGCGAAATTCGTCACGTCGGCCTGCGAGTAGCCGCTGCGAACGCCGAGCGTGTGCAGTTCGAGGGTTTCGCGCGCCAGATTCTCGTTCAATCCTTTGTCGCGGTCGATGCCGGCGATCGAGTTCGGCCCAATCGACTCGACATTGTCGAGATAGAGCAGCATGGCCGGGTGGCTTTCGACTGCCTGCAAGAGATCGGCGAAACGCCCGAGCACATGCGGCCGGATCGCCTCGCGCTCGTACGGTCCGGCCATCGCCGCGACCTTGTCGGCCGAGACGCAGAAATGATTGGACCAGAACCAGACCAGCCGCTCGACAAAGCCGATGTCGGCGTCGGTTGCGGCGTCGAAGCGAGCCTGCGCCTCGTCCTGCAAGAGCCGTGTCGGCAAAGCCGGCGTGCCCGACTGCAGCTTTGGCGCCGGCAGTTCGGCGAGGGACAGAGACGCAGATTTCGCGCCCGCCAGGGCCAAGGCCGCCAATTGTTCTCGCTCGTCTTTTTTGGCGCGCCGAGCGAGCTTTTGCCGCGCCCGTTGCTCGGCATGAAATTCGAAGACGGCGCGAACCGCTTGTGCGCTGGACGGCAGGTTTGTTGTGGCCGTTTGGCCGGCGCGCGGCCGCTCGATATCGGCCAACAGCGCGCCGCGCGGATCGCTGGCAATCGCGGCGATGCTACCGCGGGCCCCGCCGAAGCCAAAACGATGGAGCGCCAGCGCCGCCGCTTGTTTGCCACGAGGAGTCAACGAATCTCCCGCTATTCCCCGCAAGTGTGCCAAAAGCTAGTTCTTCCAATGTGGCAAAAATCTCAGCGTAGCGTAATGGAATCGCGCGAAATTTTCTTACATTTTGTTCCTAAGGCAGCGCCCCGCGGGACTGTAGAACGCGGCCGGTTGTCCGCTTGCGGCAAGGCAACGCGGCTCGTAAGTATCTGACAAGCCCGGCTCACGCGCCGGATCGATGAGCCGCATGGAACGGGTATGGCCGTCGTAGTCGACACCTTGGGAAATGCCGGGCGCCTGCGCCACCCCGAAAAGGCGCATCGGCCCGATCAGCCCGTGCTGCCCAAGCCCGACTGGATTCGCGTTAAGGCGCCGGTGTCGGCGGGCTATTTCGCGACCCAGCGCATCGTGCGCGATAACGGCCTGCACACCGTCTGCGAGGAGGCCGGCTGTCCCAATATCGGCGAGTGCTGGGACAAAAAGCACGCCACCTTTATGATCATGGGCGACACCTGCACGCGGGCTTGCGCGTTCTGCAACGTCAAGACCGGCCTTCCGGGCGCGCTCGATCCCGCCGAGCCGGGACGCGTCGCCGAAGCCACCCGAAAACTCGGCCTTGCCCACGTCGTCGTCACGTCCGTCGATCGCGACGATCTCGACGACGGCGGCGCCGCGCATTTCGCCGCGGTCATTGGCGCCATCCGCGCGCGTTGCCCCAAAACCACGATCGAGGTGTTGACGCCGGATTTTCTGCGTAAGGACGGCGCGGTCGAAACTGTGGTCGCAGCGGGCCCCGACGTGTTCAACCACAATCTCGAAACCGTACCTTCGAAATACCTGACAGTGCGTCCGGGCGCCCGCTATTTCGCCTCGATCCGCCTGCTGCAGCGGGTGAAGGAAATCGATCCGTACATGTTCACCAAATCCGGCATGATGGTTGGCCTGGGCGAAGAGCGCAATGAAGTTTTGCAGATGATGGACGACCTGCGCGCCGCCGACGTCGATTTTCTCACCATCGGCCAGTATCTGCAGCCCTCGCGCAAGCACCACGCGGTGCTGCGTTTCGTGCCGCCGGACGAATTCGCTGGCCTTGCGGCCGTCGCCTATGCCAAGGGATTCTTGATGGTCTCCGCCAGCCCGCTGACCCGTTCGTCGCACCATGCCGGCGACGATTTCGCGCGATTGAAGGCGGCGCGGGCGGCGCGTTTTTGATTGTCTGATGCCGCAATTTTCCACCAAGCGCCAGGTGCAGCACTCCGCGGCTGACATGTTCGATCTCGTCGCCGACGTCGAGCGCTATCCGCAATTCGTGCCGCTGTGCCAGTCGCTGACCGTGCGCCGGCGCACCACGAACGGCGAGGGCAGGGAGGTCATCGTCGCCGACATGATGGTGGCCTACAAATTCATCCGCGAGAGCTTCACCAGCCGCGTCACGCTCGACCGCGCCAACCTCTCGATCCTGGTCGAATATCTGGAAGGTCCGTTCCGGCGCATGAACAACCGGTGGACTTTTCACCCGCTGAGCGAAACGACCTGCGAGGTCGAGTTTTTCCTGGCCTACGAATTCCGCAGCCGCGCGCTCGGCGTGCTGATGGGCAGTGTATTCGACGCCGCGTTCCGCCGCTTCGCCGCGGCGTTCGAGCGGCGCGCCGACCAGGTTTACGGCGCCCAGCCGGCGTAGCGGCACGCATCGACCCGCATTTGCGCACGAGCATACGATGGCACAGTCGCGCAAGATCGAAATCCATAGTGTAGGCCGCAAGTTCGACGGCTTCTTCAAAATCGACGAAATTGACGTCTCGCATCAAGCGCGCGATGGCACGATGCGCCGCGAGCGGCGGCTGGTGTTCGAGCGCGGTGATGCGATTGCCGTGCTGCTGTACGATGCACAGACGGAAGAGGTCATCGTTGTCGAACAGTTCAGGGCGCCGGTTCTGGTCGCGCGCCGCCGCGACGATCCGCGCACGAGCGACGGCTGGATCGTCGAAGCGGCCGCCGGGATGATCGATGACGGCGAGACGCCCGACCGGGCGGCGATCCGGGAGGCGCTGGAGGAAACCGGCTACAGAATCCGCGACCCGGCGCCGATCGGGACCTTCTTCGTCTCGCCGGGCGGCACGTCGGAGCGCGTCTTTGTCTACTTCGCCGAAATTGCCGCGGCCGACAAAGCCGGTGAGGGCGGCGGGATTGCCGGCGAGGAAGACATCGCGCTCATCCGCCTGAGCGCAGATGATTTGTTTCGTCAGCTCGAATGCAATCAGATCCAAGACGCGAAATTGGCGATCGCGGCGTACTGGCTGAAAGACTACCTCACGCGAAAGCCGCAGCAGTAACCGGCGTACGCAATCGGCGGGACCGCCAATAAAGCTGCGCCGGTGCTCGGCCGCCTGAGCGCGACGTAACGCCGGCTTCGGACCGGTCTCGCGGTCTGCGCGTTAAGCCGCAGTGTCGCGCGTGCGGTAGAAGCCGAGCACATCGCGGGCGGTCGCCGCCTGCAGCCGATGGAAGCTCGCCGTGGCGTGCGCGAGCTCCTGGTCGGAGAGGCCGCGGGCGCCCGCCTTCATTAGCAAAATCGCCTTCGCGGTGTTCCAGGAAAAGCCGGCAAGCTTCGCCAGAATGACGAGAATGTCGCTGCCAGGCGCCAACAGCGCGCGCTCCACCACGTCGCTCTCCACGCCGCAGATCAAAGCCAGCGCCACCACGGTCTCGGCAAGGCGGCCGTCACGCGCGAAGTGACCGACTTCGGCTTCGCCAAGCCTGCCGGCGCGATGCATGACTTCGACCGACGCCAGCGCGGCGGCGTAATTCGCCGACAGCGTCTGGGCATCGTTGCGCAGGCCACTGGAAATCTCGTCCACCACGCCGTCGATCGCCGAATTGTCGCCGAGGTTCTCGGCGAGCAGCCTGGCGCGCACCGCGGCCGAGGCCTGCTCGATCAGGCGCTGAAAATGCTGCCGCGGCAGGTCGGCGCGGGTACCGACCAGAAGCGCGAGCTTGTCGTCGCCGACCGCGCGCTTGAGCAGCATGCGAAAGCCCGCATAGGAGATGCGCGCCGATTGATTCTTGGAAACCGAGTGCACGACCTCGCGGTCGCCGCGCGTCACCAGGACGTCGGTCACCGCTTCGCTCAAGTTCTTGCGCTGCGAGATCGCCACCAGGTGCTGCTGGCTCTTGCTGTTGGCGTTGGCGACGAGGTCGGAATCGTTGAGACATTCGGACTCGCGCAGCACCGGCCCCGCCACCGCGATATTATCGTCGAAAGCGAGCTTGCGAACCACGCCGGCCGGCGCATTGCGCGCGCCGGCGAGCCGCGACGCCAGCTTGGCGCGGGCCATCGGCTCGATCGCGGCGGCCAGCTTGGCGATCACCTCATCGAACAAATGAACTTGCTCGGCCGAATAGCGCGAGGCGCCGGCGAAAAACAGGTCGGTGACCTGCGTCAGCATCGCGACGCGGTGCGCCTCGCCGCCGCCGGCCAGCGCCCGTTCGAGATCCTCGATCAATGAATCCGTCAATGTCATAGGCCGCGCAATCCTTGCAAACTCGCGGCACTATGAGTTCCCTGAGACTAAGGAAACGCTTCGCTCGTCAAATTATTCGAAGATTCGCATCGACTTCCGCCGCCGTCGTAAACGCACGATTAACGCTGCGCCGCCCCTCATGAGCCAGACCGCACTCAGTGCGCTTTTCGCGCTTTGATCGAATGTTCATCATGCCGGTTAGCGGTCCTTCAAGAGGTTATGGTTAGGTTTACCGTCTCCTCGGTATGGGGCCGCCGATGACCGATCGCAAGAAACGCCGCTTTCGCCGTAAGTTTTTCGAACGCGTGGCGGCACTCGATTTCGGCGACGGCTCGCCCTCGACCAGCTGCGAAGTGCTCGACATTTCCGAAGGCGGGGCGCGGCTCCGCCCGCTGTCGTGCACGCCCAAAATGCTGCCGGAGAAATTCATCCTGTTGCTGTCGGAATGCGGCAAGGTGCGGCGCAATTGCCGGGTGATCTGGCGCTCGGTGGCCGAATTAGGCGTACAATTTCCTCAAGCCTGAGAATTCAAGGCTGTCGCGCGGCGGCACCGTTGCGGTTCACTGCGCCAGCGCCAGCAGCATCGCCAAGGCTTGCGCAACCGATCGTTCGCGCACGCGGCGCCGACCGATCTTGCCAAACAGTCGGCGGCGCTGCAGGCAACGGCCGTCGCGACTCGCGGCAGCGAAATAAACGAGGCCGACCGGTTTCTGCGCCGTGCCACCGCCAGGGCCGGCGATGCCGGTAATCGACACCGCGAGATCCGCCGGCGAATGCTTCAGCGCGCCCGCGGCCATCGCCACCGCCGTTTCGGCGCTGACCGCGCCGCGCCGCTTGAGCGTTGCCGCCGGCACCCCGAGCATCGCCTCTTTGGCCGCGTTGGAATAAACGACGAAGCCGCATTCCACGACGTCGGAAGAGCCGGCGATTTCGGTCAACGCCGCGGCAACCAGGCCGCCGGTACAGGATTCCGCCGTCGCGATCCGCCAGCCGTGCGCGCGGCAAGCCTCGAGCACATCGGCGGCCGCTGCGCGCAGCTTGCGGTCGATCATGCGCCGCTCCACGGCAGCCGCACGGTCGCCGTCGCCATGGCGACCAAGCCTTCGCTGCGTCCGGTGAAACCGAGTTTTTCGCTGGTCGTGGCCTTGACGGCGACACGGTCAGCGGCGATGCCGGCGATTGCGGCGATGCGCGCGCGCATGGCGTCGCGGTAGGGCGACACGCGCGGTGTCTCGCAGACGACGGTGACGTCGAGGTGGCCGATGATGCCGCCGCGGGCACGCACACGGTCGCAGGCAAAAGCGAGGAAGCGGTCGGACGAGGCGCCGCGCCATTGCGGATCGCTCGGCGGAAAATGCTGGCCGATGTCGCCCTCGGCAAGCGCACCCAAAATGGCGTCGACCAGCGCATGCAGCGCGACGTCGGCGTCGGAATGGCCCGTGACGCCACGGCGGTGCGGAATGCGCACGCCGCCGAGCATGACGTGATCACCGTCGGCGAAGGCGTGCACGTCGAAGCCGTTGCCGGTGCGCACGTCGATCAGCGCCGCGGCGTGTATGAGTTCGGCGCGGGCAAAATCCTCATTGGTGGTCAGTTTCACATTGCCGGCCTCGCCTTCGAACACACTGACGCGGTGGCCGGCCCACTCGGCGAGCGCGGCATCGTCGGTAAAATCATCGCGACCGGCCGCTTCGGCGCGGCGGTGGGCATCGACAATTAGGGCAAATCCGAAGGCTTGCGGCGTCTGCACGATGCGCAGCCGGCCGCGGTCGAGCGTTTCGGCCACCGTCGCATCCTGGCCGACGACTTTCACCGTATCGGCGATGGCGAGGCCAGGGATCGCGGCACCGTGGCGCCTGCCGGCCTCCACCGCGCGGTCGATCAAGCCGCCAGTCAGAAAAGGCCTTGCCGCGTCGTGGATCAGGACCAGTTCAGGCGCGTGCGGCTGCAGCGCGCGCAGTCCGGAACGGACCGAAATCTGCCGCGTGGCGCCGCCCGGGACGGGTTCCCGCAGCTTGCCAAAGCCGGCGCTGGCGGCGCGAAACAATCCTTCGTCCGCCGGATGGATAACGGGCTGGACGGCGTCGACCTGCTGGTTATCGCAGAAGGCGCGCAGCGTCGTGCGGATCGCAGGGACACCAGCCAAGGCCCGATATTGCTTCGGAATCGCGCCGACGGCGCGTTCCCCTCGGCCCCCTGCGACGATGACGGCCGCAACCATGCCCATTCAAAAAGGCTCCGTTCCGTTTCTGCTGCCGCTTTAGCGCATGTGAAGGCCATGTGCGAATTTTACGCCAATTGCCTCGTGGAAAGCCTGGCGCTGACGAGGCGTTATTCACGCGTGAGAGAATATTGCGCTGCAGCACTTGCATGAGACGGTATTTTGGCTAAACTATATGCAATCTTCGGAATAGCCTATTTCGTGTGCATATGCGCTTCCGTTTCGACCCGCTCAGCCAAACGATCGCCTGCTCCCTTGCTGGAACTTGGGCCAGACATCCGCGGCTCCACAGATGGCAGCATCAATTATGAGCACGGCCGACCCCCTGCTCATGGTTTCACCAGCCGAGGCGGTGCTTAACGCGCTGCCGCATCCGGTCATCGTCGTGGCGCCGGACGGCAAGGTGGTGGATGCAAACGCCGCGGCCGAAGCCTTTTTCGAAGTGTCGCTGCCGTTGTTGCGCCGGCAGGCGCTGCGCGATCTGGTGCCGTTCGGCAGTCCGTTGCTCGCGCTGATCGAGCAGGTGCGCAGGCGCGCCGCCGCAGTCAACGAATACAAGGTCGATCTCGGCACGCCGCGCAATCCAGGCGAGCGGCTGGTCGATCTGCATGTGGCGCCGTTGCCCGAAGAGCTCGATTGCGTGGTGGTGATGCTGCAGGAGCGCACCATCGCCGACAAGATGGACCGCCAGCTCACCCACCGCGGCGCCGCGCGCTCGGTGATCGCGCTCGCCGCCATGTTGGCGCACGAAATCAAAAACCCGCTGTCCGGCATTCGCGGCGCCGCGCAATTGCTCGAGCAATCGGTCGAAGACGACGACCGCACGCTGACCCGGCTCATCTGCGACGAAGCCGACCGCATCGTAAAGCTGGTCGACCGCATGGAAGTGTTCGGCGACGAGCGGCCGGTCGAGCGCGAGCCAATCAACATTCACGTCGTGCTCGATCACGTGAAGCGGCTGGCGCAATCGGGCTTTGCCCGCAACATGAAATTCGTCGAGGATTACGATCCGTCACTGCCGCCGGTTTTGGCCAACCGCGATCAGCTGATCCAGGTGTTTCTCAATCTCGTCAAGAACGCCGCCGAGTCGATCGGCGACAGTACCGGCGGCGGCGAGATCGCGCTGACCACTGCATTCCGTCCGGGCGTGCGGCTGTCGCTACCCGGCGCCAAGACCCGGGTCTCGCTGCCACTCGAATTCTGCGTGCGCGACAACGGCCCGGGCGTTCCCGATGAATTGCTGCCGCATCTGTTCGACCCCTTTGTGACGACGAAGCCGACCGGATCGGGCCTTGGACTGGCGCTGGTCGCCAAGATCGTCGGCGATCACGGCGGCATCATCGAATGCGAGTCGCAGCCGCGCCGCACCACCTTTCGCATCCTCATGCCGAAATACACCCCGACCAAAGAGGCCGCCGGGCCGGACGGCAGCCGCAAACCATAGGAAGCAGCGATGCCCACGGGAAGCATTCTCGTTGCCGACGACGATGCGGCAATCCGGACCGTCCTCAATCAGGCGCTGTCGCGCGCCGGCTACGAGGTACGCTCGACCGGCAACGCCGCGACGCTATGGCGCTGGATCAGCCAGGGCGACGGCGATCTGATCATCAGCGATGTGGTGCTCCCTGACGAGAGCGCCTTCGATCTGTTGCCGCGCATCAAGAAGGCGCGGCCCGAACTGCCGATCGTGATCATGAGCGCGCAGAACACGTTCATGACAGCGATCCGCGCCTCCGAACGCGGCGCCTACGAATATCTGCCGAAACCGTTCGACCTGAAGGAATTGATCGCGATCGTCGGCCGAGCGCTGTCGGAGCCGAAGGAGCGGACGCGGCCGGCCGCCAAGCCGGACGATTTCGAATCCATTCCGCTGGTCGGCCGCTCGCCAGCCATGCAGGAAATCTATCGCGTGCTGGCGCGACTAATGCAGACGGATCTTACCGTGATGATCGCCGGCGAATCCGGCACCGGCAAGGAATTGGTGGCGCGCGCGCTGCACGATTACGGCAAGCGTCGCAGCGGCCCGTTCGTCGCCATCAACATGGCGGCTATACCGCGCGATCTCATCGAATCCGAATTGTTCGGTCACGAGAAAGGCGCATTCACCGGAGCCAACACGCGCAATGCCGGACGCTTCGAGCAGGCCGAAGGCGGTACGCTGTTTCTCGACGAGATCGGCGACATGCCGATGGAGGCGCAGACCCGGCTGTTGCGGGTGCTGCAGCAGGGCGAATACACCACGGTCGGCGGCCGCACTCCGATCAAGGCCGACGTGCGCATCATCGCCGCCACCAACAAGGATTTGCGCCGGTTGATCCAGCAGGGCCTGTTCCGCGAGGATCTGTTCTTCCGGCTCAACGTCGTGCCGCTGCGGCTGCCGCCCTTACGCGAGCGCAGCGAAGACATTCCCGATCTGATCCGCCATTTCTTCGCGCTGGTCGCCCGCGAGGGCCTGCTGCTCAAACAGATCGACCACGCCGCGCTTGATCGGCTCAAACGGCACCGCTGGCCTGGCAACGTGCGCGAACTCGAAAACCTGGCGCGCCGCCTTGCCGCGCTCTACCCGCAGGAGACGATCACAGCCGCGGTCATCGATGCCGAACTGGCGCAGCCGGCGCTGGTGGCCGCGAGCGACGGGGGACGCGCCGAGGACAATTTGTCGAGCGCGGTCGAACGCTATCTGGCGCGCTATTTCTCCGGTTTCGACGACGGTCTGCCGCCGCCCGGCCTTTACCACCGCATCCTGCGCGAGGTCGAAGCGCCGCTCCTTGCCGCGGCGTTGACCGCAACCCGCGGCAATCAAATCCGCGCTGCCGACCTGCTCGGCGTCAACCGCAACACGCTGCGCAAGAAGATCCGGGATTTGGAAATTCAGGTTTATCGGACCAGCGGGGGGTAAGCGTCGCAGTTCCTTGGCGCGGCACCTCCAATCAAAAGCTGCGTGAACGCGACGCCGGCCCGGCCTCGCGCGCCCCGGAATTGTCGTAATCGGGCAACATTGTTGTATAAATGCCTCACTAGGGGAGGGCGAATGGCCGGGCTCCATTCGACCAGCGCGTTTCCGCAACAGTCCCGCATCGCTTAATGTTTTTATGACGACCGTCGAACAGGTCGCGCCGATCGAGAGGGTTGCGGCGGTCGAACCGGCCGCGGCGAACCCGACCCCGGCGGTCTCACGGCTCATCGGCGCATTTGCGGTCGGCATTGCGTTGCTGTCGGCCACCGCGACCTTCCTGGTTCTGGCCGACCTCACGCCGATCGCGCCGGTCCACCGCGTTGTTGTCGACCTTCTTCTCGGCAACGTTGCCACCGGACTTCTCCTGCTCGCCATCATCGGGCGCGAAGTCTGGGCCGTAGTCCGGGCGCGGCAGCGCGGCCGCGCCGGTTCGCGGCTGCACGTCCAGATCGTCGGCTTGTTCGCCGTCATCGCCGCAGTGCCGACCGTGCTGGTCGCCGTGGTCGCTTCGACCACGATGGATCGCGCGCTCGACCGCTATTTCTCGACGCGCATGCGCGCCATGATCGAGCAGTCGCTGTACGTCGCCAATGCCTATGTCAGCGACCACGCCGAAATCATTCGCGGCGAGAGTTTGGCCATGGCGTTCGACGTCGCCCGCGCCAAGCCGTTGTTCGATCAGAACCGCGACCAATTCCACAAATTTTTCACGGCGCAGGCCAAGGGACGCGGACTGTCGGCCGCCATGATCATCACCGCCGACGCCGTGCCGGTAGAGCGCGCCGACGTCACCATGGACAAGCCGGTCGTGCTGCCGTCGCCGGAGCTGCTCAAGCGTATCAACGAGACCGAGCCGCAGGTCGCGCTCATCCCGCAAGGCGACCACGTCGCCGCCGCCGTAAAATTGCGCGGCTATGACGACCTCTACCTTTACGTCGCGCAGATGCTCGACCCGCGCGTCGTGCAGCAATTGGCGGCGACGCAGGAGAGTATCGGCGAATACGCCAATCTGGAAGCGCGCCGGCTCGGCATCCAGGTCGCGTTCGCGCTGATGTTCGCCGTGATCGCGCTGATCGTGCTGTTGTCCTCGGCCTGGATCGGGCTCGATTTCGCCAACCGGCTGGTCGCGCCGATCCGCCGCCTGATCGGCGCCGCCAACGTGGTGTCGACCGGCAATCTGCACATCCAGGTGCCGGTGCACCGCTCTGAAGGCGACCTGGCGCAGCTCGGCGAAACCTTCAACAAGATGACGCAAGAGCTGCGCACCCAGCACGACGATATCGTGCGCGCCCGCGATCTCATCGACAGCCGCCGCCGCTTCACCGAAGCGGTGCTGTCGGGTGCCAGCGCCGGAGTGATCGGTGTCAACGCCGAAGGCCGCATCACCATCCTCAACCGCTCGGCGGAGCAATTGACGGGATGCAGCGAGGCCGACGCGCTCGGCCGCCCGCTGCGCGAGATCGCGCCCGAACTGGCCGACGTGTTCGCCGACGCGCGGCGCAGCAATCAGCGCCTGATCCAGCGCCAGATCGCAATGACGCGCAACGGCGAGGAGCGCAATTTCTCGGTGCGCGTCACCAGCGAGCAGGCGCCGGAATCCGAGCACGGCTACGTCATCACCGTCGACGACATCACCGAGCTCGTTCTGGCGCAGCGCTCCTCGGCGTGGGCCGACATCGCCCGCCGTATCGCCCATGAGATCAAGAATCCGCTGACCCCGATCCAGCTCTCGGCCGAACGACTGCGCCGCAAATACGCCAAGCTGATCACCGAGGACACCGCGGTGTTCGAGCAATGCACCGACACGATCGTGCGCCAGGTCGACGACATCAAGCGAATGGTCGACGAATTTTCGCGCTTTGCAAGGATGCCGAAGCCGGTGATCGCCGACGAGGATGTCGCCGACACCGTGCGGCAAGTGGTCTTCCTGCTGCGCGTCGGCCATCCCGACATCGATTTCGACGTCCAGTTGCCGACGGAAGTGATGCCGGCGCGGTTCGACCGCCGGCTGATCTCGCAGGCGCTCACCAACATTATCAAGAACGCAACCGAGGCGATCGGGACGGTGCCGCCGGCAGACCTCGGCCGCGGCCGTATCGTGGTGAGCGCGCGGCGCGACGGCAAGGAGGCGGTGATCGACGTCATCGACAACGGCGTCGGCCTGCCCAGGGAGAACCGCACCCGTCTGCTGGAGCCTTATGTGACGACGCGCGAAAAGGGCACCGGCCTCGGCCTTGCCATTGTCGGCCGCATCCTCGAGGAGCACGGCGGGCGCATCGAGCTTCGCGACGCTGCCGACAAAATTCCCGGTGCGCGCGGCGCCTGGATGCAGCTGCGCTTCACGGCCGAGCCGCTGCCCGGCGCCGCGGCTGCGGCTCAAGAGGGTAAGCAGGACAGTCAGGTGGTGAATTGATCATGTCTTCCGACATCCTCATCGTCGATGATGAAGCCGATATCCGGGAGCTGGTCGCCGGCATCCTGCAAGACGAAGGCTATAGCACGCGCACCGCCCATGACAGCGACGAGGCGCTGGCCTCGGTGGTGGCGCGGCGGCCCAACCTCGTCTTTCTCGATATCTGGCTGCAAGGTAGCCGGCTCGATGGGCTGCAGCTCCTCGATTCGCTCAAGCTCGAACATCCCGAGCTGCCGGTGGTGATGATCTCCGGCCACGGCAACATCGAGACCGCGGTTTCCGCCATCAAGCGCGGCGCCTACGATTTCATCGAGAAGCCGTTCAAGGCCGACCGGCTGCTGCTCGTCGCCGAGCGCGCGCTGGAAAATTCGCGGCTCAAGCGCGAGGTCAAGCAGCTCAAGCAGTTCGCGCCGCTGCCGACCGTGATCGTCGGCCACTCGCCGGCGGCCAATCAGTTGCGGCAGACCGTCGAAAAGGTGGCGCCGACCAACAGCCGCATCCTGATCGTCGGCGCCTCCGGCAGCGGCAAGGAACTGGCCGCGCGCACCATCCATGCCCATTCGGCGCGCGCCAATGCGCCGTTCGTGGTGATCAACGCCGCGGCGATCTCGCCGGAGCACATGGAGATCGAACTATTCGGCGTCGAATCAAGCAACGGTACTCAGGCGCGCAAGGTCGGCGCACTCGAGGAGGCGCACGGCGGCACGTTGTTCATCGACGAGATCGCCGACATGCCGCGCGAGACCCAGAATAAGATTCTGCGCGTTCTGGTCGATCAGACGTTCCAGCGTGTCGGCGGCAGCACCAAGGTCACTGTCGACGTGCGCATCATTTCCTCGACCAGCCGCAACATCGAGGCCGAGATCGCCGTCGGCAAGTTCCGCGAGGATCTTTATCACCGGCTTTCCGTGGTGCCGATCCGCGTGCCCTCGCTCGCCGAGCGGCGCGACGACATTCCGGTGCTGGTCGAATACTTTATGGAGCAGATCTCGTACGCCACCGGGCTGCCCAAGCGCAACGTCGGCGCCGATGCGCTCGCCGTGCTGCAGTCGCACGACTGGCCGGGCAACGTGCGGCAGTTGCGCAACAACGTGGAGCGATTGATGATTCTTGCCGGCGGCGATCCCGAAGCAGTGATCACCGCGGCAATGCTGCCGCAGGATGTCGGATCGATGATCCCGACTATGCCGAACGGCAACGGCGGCGAGCACCTGATGAGCCTGCCGCTGCGTGAAGCGCGCGAAGTGTTCGAGCGCGAGTACCTGCTCGCGCAGATTAACCGCTTCGGTAACAACATTTCGCGCACCGCGGAATTCGTCGGCATGGAGCGCTCGGCGCTGCATCGCAAGCTGAAAGCGCTCGGCATCGATTGACTGGGATCAGGAATCAGGCACCGGAAATGGTGTCGATTCCTGATTCCTGATATCTGATCCCTGATGTCCAGATATGCCTACGTCAACGGCCGTTATCTGCCTTTCCGCGACGCCAAGGTGCACGTCGAGGATCGCGGCTATCAGTTCGCCGATGCGGTTTACGAAGTTTGCGAGGTGAGGGCAGGGCACCTCATCGACGAACGGCGTCATCTCGACCGCCTGGAGCGCTCGCTTCACGCCATCCGGCTCAGCCTGCCGATGAGCCGCGCCGCGCTCGGCGTGGTGTTGCGCGAAGTGGCGGCGAGAAATCGCATCCGCTTCGGCATGGTCTACCTGCAGATCGGCCGCGGCGTGGCGCGCCGCGATCTCGCCTTTCCGATGCCGCAACCCGCGCCAAGCGTCGTCGTCACCGCGCGCGCGCTCAACCGCGCGCGCCTTGATGCGCTGGCGGCAGCCGGCATCGCAGTCGTGAGCGTCCCGGACAATCGCTGGGGCCGGGTCGACATCAAAAGCGTCGGTCTTTTGCCCAATGCGCTGGCGCGCCAAGCAGCGATCGAGCAGGGCGCGCGCGAGGCCTGGTTCATCGACAAAAGCGGCGCCGTCACCGAGGGCGCTTCGGCCAATGCCTGGATCGTCAGCGGCGAGAGCAAGCTGGTGACGCGGCGCGCCGACCATGCCATCCTCGGCGGCATTACCCGCAGCGTGCTGTTCGAGGCCGTCGAAGCACAGGGCCTCGTCATCGAGGAACGCCCGTTCGCGCTCGAAGAAGCTTACGCCGCGCGCGAGGCCTTCATCACCTCGGCAACGCAAAATGTCATGCCAGTGGTTCGGATCGACGGCCGCACTATCGGCGACGGCAAGCCGGGGCCGGTCGCGACCGCGCTGCGGCGGGAATTTCACCGTTTCGCCGAAAGCAGTTGAATTTAGCCATTACTAAGCTTGGGCGCGGATTTGCACCCGGCGGCCAACTCGGGCTTGCATAGTTCCCTGTCGCGTCTTCTAATGGCTGAATTGGCTCCCGGAGCGTTTTCGGCCGGGAGCCAGAGGTTCGATGGGTCGGGCGAGGCAGTAACCCGTCTGTTGGCAATGCGGCTTGTGGTGGGTTTCCGCCTCGCTCGATCCACCTTACTTATGGAAGTGCTAGGGGTGGCGAGGCGCTCGGCGCCGCAGTCCATCGCGTCTTCCCGGTCGTTACGCCGGTTCGCGCGGCCCTGCGCGCAAAATAGAGAAACCACCCGCGGAGCTGGGGCCCGCGAGGCAAGAACGGAAACAACGGCCATGGCAGCCGACCGCGCACAAAATCTGCAGGACACCTTCCTCAATCACGTCCGCAAGAGCAAGATTCCGCTGACGATCTTCCTGGTGAACGGGGTCAAGCTCCAGGGCGTGGTGACATGGTTCGATAATTTCTGCGTGCTGTTGCGCCGCGACGGGCACTCACAGCTGGTCTACAAGCACGCCATCTCGACCATCATGCCGGGCCATCCGGTACAGCTGTTCGAAGGCGCGGAAGAACCGCCGGCCGGGGAAAAGGTCTGATTGGAGCCGCGCCGGCGCGATTCACGGACTGACCGCCTCAGTCCGACGCAACTCCCGGACACGACGACCGGCCGCGCGCTGGTCATCGAGCCGGTGTTGCGCGGCGGCCGCGGCGCGGCGCGCACAGCTGCCGGCGAACGCACGCCGGCTGCCAAACTCGATGAAGCCGTGGGGCTCGCGCGCGCTATCGATCTCGACGTCGCGCAGTCGGGCATTGTCCAACTCAACGCGCTGCGGCCGGCCACCTATCTGGGCAAGGGCAAGGTCGACGAGATCGCCGGCTTGGTGAAGACGCACGAAGCCGGCATCGTAGTGATGGACTGCGCGCTGTTGCCGGTGCAGCAGCGCAATCTGGAAAGAGCCTGGAACGCCAAGGTCATCGACCGCACCGGGCTCATTCTGGAGATTTTCGGCCGGCGTGCCCGCACCCGCGAAGGCGCGCTGCAGGTCGAGCACGCGCACCTGACCTATCAGAAAAGCCGGCTGGTGCGCTCCTGGACTCACCTTGAGCGCCAGCGCGGCGGTTTCGGTTTTCTCGGCGGCCCCGGCGAGACCCAGCTCGAAGCCGACCGGCGCATGATCGAGGAGCGCTTGGCCAAGATCGAAGGCGAACTCGGCCGGGTCAAGCGTACGCGCGCGTTACATCGTGAGAGCCGACGCCGCGTGCCGTATCCGATCGTGGCCCTGGTCGGCTACACCAATGCCGGCAAGTCGACGCTGTTCAACCGCATGACAAAGGCAAGCGTGCTCTCCGCCGACATGCTGTTTGCAACACTTGATCCGACCTTGCGCGCGGTGGACTTGCCGCACGGCGCGCGCGTGATCGTCTCCGACACTGTCGGTTTCATCTCCGACCTGCCGACCATGCTGGTCGCCGCGTTCCGCGCCACCCTCGAAGAGGTGATCGAGGCCGACGTCATCCTACACGTCCGCGACATATCGCACGAAGACGCCGAGGCGCAATTGCACGACGTCGAAAAGGTTTTGCAGCAGCTCGGCATCGATCCCCAAGACGCCGCCGGCAAGCGCGCGATCATCGCGGTCTGGAACAAGATCGATCGGCTCGACCAAGCCGAACGCGACCGGTTGCACAACCTCGCGGAACGTCGCGCGGCGGCAACGCGGCCGATTCCGGTGTCGGCCGCCACCGGGGAAGGGATGGACGCGCTGGCCGCGGCGATCGAGGCGCATCTCGCGGCTGGCCGCGTTCTGATCGAGCTCGAACTCGATCCGGCCGACGGCGCCGGCATGAGCTGGCTGCACCGCCACACCGAGGTGATCGGCAAGGGCCTGAACGAACGAACCGGACGCATCGCCATGACGGTGCGTGCCGATGCGGATCGCGCGGCCGCGGTGCGGGCGAGGGCGGCCAATGGCGAATGGCGAATGGCGAGTAGGGGTTAGCAGCCACTATTCGCTATTCGCCATTCGCCGCTCTTGCCTCTTGGCCTCATCCCACAGCGCGTCCATTTCTTCGAGCGTCGCCTGGCTCGGCGTCTTGCCTTTGGCGGCGAGCGCGCGTTCGATCGCGGCAAAGCGCCGCTCGAATTTTTGATTGGTGCCCCGCAGCAGCGTCTCCGGATCGGCACGCAGATGGCGCGCGAGATTCACGGCTGCAAACAACAGATCGCCGACTTCCGCCGCGGCTTCAGTCGCAGGCGATGCCGGCCCGGCGCCGCCCGTGCCGCCGAGCGCGGCTTCGATCTCGTCGGCTTCTTCGCGGATCTTGCGCAACACCGCGCGCGGATCGTTCCAATCGAAGCCGACTTTGCCGGCTTTCTTCTGCAGCTTAAGCGCGCGGGTCAGCGCCGGCAGCGCCACCGGCACGCCGGCGAGAGCACCTTGTGGGCGCGAGCCGTTACGCGCCGCCTTCTCCTCGGCCTTGATCCGCTCCCACAAGCCTTCGACTGCTTGCGGGGTCGATGACCGCTCGTCGCCGAAGACGTGCGGATGCCGCCGGACCAGTTTTTCCGTGATCGCCTGCACCACGTCGCCGAAGTCGA
>JASHSE010000140.1 GCA_030036975.1 Xanthobacteraceae bacterium
ACCGGCGACAATCCGATGACCGCGGCGGCGATCGCCGCCGAAGCCGGCGTCGACGATTTCCTGGCTCAGGCGACGCCGGAGGAGAAGCTGCGGCTCATTCGCGATGAGCAGGCCAAAGGCAAGCTCGTCGCCATGTGCGGGGACGGCACCAACGACGCGCCGGCCCTGGCGCAGGCCGACGTCGGCGTCGCCATGAACACCGGCACGCAGGCCGCGCGCGAGGCCGGCAACATGGTCGACCTCGATTCCAATCCGACCAAGCTCATCGAGATCGTCGAGATCGGCAAGCAGCTGTTGATGACGCGCGGCGCGCTGACCACGTTCTCGATCGCCAACGACGTGGCGAAATATTTCGCCATCATCCCGGCGATGTTCGTCGCCTTCTATCCGCAGTTGCAGGCGCTCAACATCATGAAGCTCTCGACGCCGACCAGCGCCATCCTGTCGGCGATCATCTTCAACGCGCTCATCATCATCGCGCTCATTCCGCTGTCGCTCAAAGGCGTGCGCTACCGCCCGATCGGCGCCGGCCCGCTGCTGCTTCGCAATCTATGGATCTACGGCGTCGGCGGCGTGATCATTCCATTCATCGGCATCAAGGCGATCGACGTCATCGTCGCCGCCTTGCATCTGGCTTAAGGAGAACGACGTCATGTTGCGCGAAATCCGTCCGGCGATCGTCGTCCTGGTCGCGCTGACGCTCATCACCGGCCTGGTTTACCCGCTGGCGATGACCGGCATCGCCCAGGTCGCTTTCCCCTATCAGGCCAACGGCAGCATGATAGAGCATGACGGCAAGGTCATCGGCTCGACGCTGATCGGCCAGGATTTTGCAAGCGACAAATATTTCCATGGCCGGCCGTCGGCGACGACCGCGCCCGATCCCAAGGACCCGACCAAGACCGTGCCGGCGCCGTACAATGCCGCCAATTCCGGCGGCTCCAATCTCGGCCCCTCCAACAAGGCGCTGATCGATCGGGTCAAGGGCGATCTCGCCAAGCTGCAAAAGGACAACCCCGGCACGCCGGTTCCGATCGATCTGGTGACGACATCGGCCAGCGGGCTTGATCCCGACATTTCTCCCGCCGCCGCGTTGTTCCAGGTGCCGCGCGTCGCCAAGGCGCGCAACCTGCCCGAACAGCGCGTGCGCCGGTTGGTCGAAGGCAATGCGGAAGGCCGTTTGTTCGGATTGTTGGGCGAGCCGCGCGTCAACGTGCTCAAGCTTAATCTTGCGCTCGACCGGCTGAACGCGAGCTAGACTGGCGGAGCGCCGGTCGACTTGATATTTTGTTGGAATGGCCGATCAGCGGCGCGATCCCGAACAACGTCCTTCGCCGGAAGCCTTGCTTGAAGCGGCGCGCCGGGAAGAGCGCCGCATCGGTAAATTGCGCATTTTCGTCGGCGCCGCGCCGGGCGTCGGCAAGACCTACGAGATGCTGCTGCAGGCGCAGGCGCGCAAGAAGGACGGCTACGACGTCGTCGTCGGTATCGTCGAGACCCACGGCCGCAAGGAGACCGAGGCGTTGCTCGCCGGCCTCGAAGTCGTTGCGCGCCGCCGCCTCCCCTACAAGGGCCAATGGCTCGACGAGATGGACCTCGACGCCGTCATCGCCCGCCATCCGCAGATCGTTCTGGTCGACGAGCTCGCTCACAGCAACATCGAAGGCAGTCGCCATCCGAAGCGCTATCTCGACGTCGAAGAGCTGATGAACCGCGGCATCGACGTCTACACCACCGTCAACATCCAGCACATCGAGAGCCTCAACGACGTGGTCGCCCAGATCACCCACGTGCGCGTGCGCGAGACCGTGCCGGACGCCGTGTTCGACCGCGCCGACGCGGTCGAACTCGTTGATCTGACGCCCGACGACCTGATCGAGCGGCTCAAGGAAGGCAAAGTCTACGTGCCGCGCCAGGCCGAGCGCGCACTCGAGCACTTTTTTTCCCCGGCAAACCTCACGGCGTTGCGCGAGCTGGCATTGCGCCGCACCGCCGAACGGGTCGACGAGCAATTGCTCAACGAGATGCAGGCCCACGCCATCAGCGGCCCGTGGGCGGCGGGCGAGCGCATCCTGGTCTGCATCAGCGAGGACCCGCGCTGCGCCGGCCTCGTCCGTTATGCCAAGCGGCTCGCCGATCGTTTGCATGGGCTGTGGGTCGCGCTCTACGTCGAGGGCCGACGCAGCCTGCAGCTGACCGAAGTCGAGCGCGACCGCATCGCCGACACGCTGCGGCTTGTCGAATCGCTCGGCGGCGAAGCGATCACATTGCCGGCCAGCGAGCGCAGCATCGCCGACGATGTCATCGGCCACGCGCAGGCCAACAACGTCACGCAAATCATCATCGGCAAGTCGACCCGCTCGCGGTGGTTCGAAATTTTGCACGGCTCGGTAGTCCACGACCTGGTGCGCCGGTCCGGCAACATCAGCGTCCACGTCATTGCCGGCGACATGATCGCCGGCGAGCCTATCCCGACCAAATCGGTTCGTACCGCCGAGCACGGCCGGATCTTCGAGGTCAGGCCGTATGCCGCGGCGCTGCTCACCGTGTTGGTCGCGCTCGCCTTTGCCGAACTGATCAAGGCGTGGATCGGCGTCGGCAACGTCGATCTGGTGTTTCTGACCGCCGTGGTCGCAGTCGCGGTGCGCTACGGCTTGCGGCCGTCGCTGTTGGCGAGCTTGGCGTCGGCGCTGGCCTACAATTTCTTTTTCCTGCCGCCGATCTACACCCTGACCATCACTGATCCGGCTAACGTCGTCGCCTTCGGCTTTTTCACCCTGGTCGCCGTCATCGTCTCCGGCGTTACGGCGCGCGGCCGCACGCTGGCGGTGTCCGCGATGGACCGGGCGCGCACGACCGAGTCGCTCTATGCGTTCAGCCGCAAGCTCGCCGGCACGGCGACGCTCGATGACGTGCTGTGGGCGACCGCCTATCAGGCCGCACTGATGCTCAAGGTGCGCGTGGTGCTGCTGTTGCCCGAGAGCGGCGGCATCGCGGTGAAGGCCGGCTATCCGCCCGAAGACATCCTCGACAGCGCCGATCTCGCTGCCGCCAACTGGACCTGGCAAAACGACCACACCGCCGGGCGCGGCTCCGATACGCTGCCCGGCGCCAAACGCCTGTTCCTGCCGATGCATACCGGACGCGGCGCCGTCGGCGTCATGGGCATCGACAGCGACAAGCCGGGCCCGCTGCTCACGCCCGATCAGCGCCGGCTGCTCGACGCGCTGTGCGATCAGGGCGCGCTGGCGATCGAGCGCGTCAGGCTGGTCGAAGAGATGGACCGCGTCGAACGCGCCGCCGAGACCGAGCGGTTGCGCTCGGCGCTGCTCACCTCGATCTCGCACGACCTGAAGACGCCGCTTGCCGCCGTGCTCGGCGCGGCCGGCACGCTGCGCGACTATTCCGACAAACTTTCCGCGGGCGAGAGAGTGGAGCTGTTGGCAACGATCATCGAGGAATCCGAGCGGCTCAATCGTTTCATCGCCAACCTGCTCGACATGACCAAGCTCGAATCCGGCGCGATTGCGCCGAACGTCGCCCTGCATGATGTTTCCGAAATCGTCGGCAGCGCGTTGCGCCGGGCCGGCCGCATTCTGGGGCGGCACAGGGTCGAGCTTGAACTCGCGCCGGATTTGCCGATGCTGCAACTGGACGCCGTGCTGTTCGAACAGGTCTTGTTCAATCTTCTCGACAACGCAGCCAAGTACGCGCCGCCGGAAACGACGGTCCGTATCCAGGCATGGCGTGACTCCGATTCCGTCTACCTGCGCGTGCTCGACGAGGGCGGCGGCATTCCTGCCCAAGACCTCGACCACATCTTCGATAAATTCTACCGCGCGCAAAAAGCCGACCAGGTCCGCGCCGGCACCGGGCTCGGCCTTGCCATTTCGCGCGGTTTCGTCGAGGCGATGCACGGCACGATCATCGCGGCAAACCGCACCGATCGCTCGGGCGCCGCCTTCACCATCCGACTACCGATCCCGCGCCAAGGCCAGCATCTGGAAGCGGCCGCATGAACGCGGCTCCGCTTCGTGTCCTGGTGGTCGATGACGAACCGCCGATCCGCAAGCTGTTGCGCATGGGACTGGCGGCGCACGGCTATCACGTCCTGGAAGCGCCTAATGGCAGGGCGGCGCTCGAACAGCTCGAAGCATCGCCCAACCTCGTCATCCTCGATCTCGGCCTGCCCGATATGCAGGGTCACGAGTTGCTCAAGGCCATCCGCAGCCGCAATGACAGCATTCCGATCGTCATTCTGTCGAGCCGCGACGACGAAGCCGGCAAAGTGCGGGCGCTGGATTTGGGCGCCGACGATTACGTCACCAAGCCGTTCGGCATGGACGAGCTGTTGGCGCGCATGCGGGCGGCGCTGCGCCATCAGCTGCAGGTTCACGGCGAACGGCCGGTGTTCCGGGTCGGCGAACTGAGCATCGACCTCGTGCGCCGCATCGTCAAAGTCGGCGACCGCGAGGTCAAGCTGTCGCCGAAGGAATACGACCTCCTGCGCGTGCTGGCGCAGCACGCCGGCAAGGTGCTGACGCACAAGTTTTTGCTGCACGCGCTGTGGGACGATTTGACCGACGCTCAATATCTGCGCGTCTATGTCCGGCAGTTGCGGCAAAAAATCGAAGCCGAGCCGGAGCGGCCGCAATATATCCTCACCGAGACCGGAATAGGCTACCGGCTGCGCGCACCTGAGTGAACGCGGCGCTTGTTTCAAATGCAGCGGTGAAAAAGGATCGAGCCATAGCCGACGACCTCGTCCTCTATACCAATCCGATGTCGCGCGGGCGCATCGCGCGCTGGATGATCGAGGAAATCGGCGAGCCTTATCGGGTCGAAGTGCCGGATTACACGACGATGAAGGCGCCCGCTTACCTCGCCATCAACCCGATGGGCAAAGTTCCGGCGCTGCGCCATGGCGATGCGGTCGTCACCGAGACGGCGGCGATCTGCGCCTATCTGGCCGACGCCTTTCCGCAGGCGCGCTTGGCGCCGCCGCAGCAACCGATGCGCTGAGGCAAAGCACGTATCCACACCGTTCCTTGTAAGCCGGTGCGCCAGCCGGTAAGCTTTTTCGAGCGGTGGATCGGGGCTGTGGCGTGCATGTAGCGGGGGCTCCAAGTGTGCGCGGGGTACGGCCGCGAGCGCGGGGCCGGCGCTCGGCGGCGGCGATTGCATTGTGCCTCGCCGTTATGGCCATCATTGCCGCCCGGCGGCCCGCTGCCGCCGAGACGATCGAAAGCGCCCTCGCCAAGGCCTACCAGAACAATCCACAGCTCAACGCCCAGCGCGCCATCGTGCGCCAGACCGACGAAGGCGTACCGCAGGCGCTGTCGGGTTATCGGCCGAACATCGCCGCCAACGCTTCGATCGGCCGGCAATACACCGACATCACGGAAACCATCCCCGCGGCACCACCACTTCTGCCCACCGGCGCCACGTTGTCGGCGAAGGGTTTGAGCACGCCGGAAGCGGCCGGGCTCACCGGCACGCAGACGCTGTTCAACGGCGGGCAGACCGGCAACAAGGTGCGGGCAGCGGAGAGCCAGGTCTCGGCGGCGCGCGAGACCCTGCGCATGATGGAAGAGTCAGTGCTGTTGTCGGCGGCGACGATCTACATGGACATGTCGCGCGATACCGCCAATCTGAAGGTGCAGCAGAACAACGTCCGCGTCCTTGAGCGCACGCTGACCGATACCCGCAACCGCTTTAACGCCGGCCAGGTCACCGACACCGATGTCGCCCAGGCCGAGGCGCAACTGGCCGCCGGCCAAGCCACGCTGCACGCCGCCGAGTCCCAGCTAATGACGACACGCGCCAATTACCGGCGCATCATCGGCGTCGAGCCGGTAAACCTCGCTGCCGCCGCGCCGGTGGATCACCTCGCGCCGACCAATCTCAACGCCGCGGTCGCGGTCGGAATCGCCCAGAACCCGTCGGTCACGGCGGCGCTGTACGGCGTCGACGTGGCGCAGTTGCAGGTCAAGATCGCCGAAGGCGCGCTGTGGCCCTCGCTGACCGGCCAGTACAGCTTCCAGGAACAGCGCGATCCACAGTTCCTCACGCCGAAACTGTTCACCAATACGGTGACGCTCAACCTGTCGGTGCCGATCTATCAGGGCGGCGCGGAATATTCGGCGATCCGGCTCGACAAGGAAACTCTCGACCAGCAGCGCCTTAACGTCGATCAAGTGCGCGACCAAGTGCGCGCCAACGTGGTCGAGGCCTGGGGCCAACTGCAGGCCGCCAAGGCGCAGGTCGAAGCCGCCGAACGGCAGAACGTCGCCGCCGCCCGCGCGCTCACCGGCGTGCGCAACGAGGCGATGGCCGGCCAGCGCACCACCCAGGACGTGCTCAATGCCG
>JASHSE010000141.1 GCA_030036975.1 Xanthobacteraceae bacterium
AAGGGCAAGCACTACGTCTACGAAAACGTGCCGATTGCGTTGCGGCCGCTGCAGCAGCCGCATCCGCCGTTCTGGTACGCCTCGTCGAACGAGATCGGTTCGACCTGGGGCGGCGAGCGCGGCCTGCATTACGTCACGCTCGGGCCGACGCCGTTCGCCAAGGCCAACATCGCGGCGTTCAAGGCGGCGTACGCCAAGCGCGGCAGCCCGGCGCAGCCGAAAGCCGGGTTCCCCGGCGGCATCGTGGTCGGCGTGCAGCGCCACATCTTCGTCGCCGACACCGACGCCGCGGCGCACCGCTTCGCCAAGCCGGCCATGGACCGGCACCTCGTCCACATCAATTGGCTGCGCGACAAGCACGGCGTCGCCGGCGCCTCGTCGCTGACATCGCGGCTCAACACGCCGCGCGGCGCGAATTACGAAGAATGTATCGCCGACGGCACCGTGATCTCCGGCTCGCCGGCCACCGTGCGCGCCGCGATCGAACGGCAGGTCGCCGAACTCGGCGTCAATTACCTGCTCACCTATCTGTTCCTCGGCACCATGTCGCTTGCCGACGCGCTGCGCTCGCTCGACCTGTTCGCCGGGGAGGTCATGCCGCATCTGGCGCGGCTGTAAGCAAGCAGTCCGGATCTTGCTTTGCGCAATCCGGGGTCGGCCGATCCCGGCTTTCGCGAAGCGCGAAAGCCGGGCTACTTGGCTAAGCCGCTCGCTTTTTCCATCGCATGCTCAGTCCTTCGCAAGCGAGCGCTACTATGCGAGGGATCGGCCTGGTGCCGGTGCGATAATGCGCGATCATGCGCCGCGAAAGCCCGAGCGCATCCGCCGCCGTATTTAACGAAAGCCCGTGGTGGGTCATCCAGACGCCAAAGCGTTCTGGCCCCCATTCGCCGGCCTGTTCCCGGGCGAGTTCGTAGAGCTGGTCGGCGCTCATATCGATATCCCCGGGCCAGTTCACCGCATGGCCCCAGGGATCGGCCTTGGCTTTGGCGAAAAGCGCTGCGTTCTTCAGCGGCGCGTAGAGTTTGAAACGCTTGACCAAGCGCGAGACGTCCACCGTGAGCGTCTCGCCGGTGCTCCATACGATCGCCAATGTCGCCGGGGTCTTGGCCTTCACAGTCTGGATCAGCGGCGGCTTGCTCATCGCACGACCTCCTGCCATTTCGCCAACAGCCACTTTCGGTTCGCCGCGATCCATGCCAACGGCTTTGTCAGTTTGCCGGAGGGGCGCACCGTGCCGGTCACCAAAAGCGTTTCGATCTCCACTTTGTAGCGATCGCCGGCGCGGAATTCCACATGCACATGCGGCGGTCGGTGATCGCGCGGATAGATTACGATGCGGCAGCCTGGGAACCGCTTGAGCTTCGGCACGCTGTTATTATAGTGAAACTATTTCACCACGTAAAGAGACACAAATCGAGGCCGTCCGGGGGAGAGTACGCATCATTGGTCGGAAGCAGCGCTACTTCGCGCCCTCCTCGGCCGCCTGCTTGGCATCCGCCCGCAGCGCGTCCGGCTGCGGCATGGCGATGACGTTGTAGCCGGAATCGACGAAATGGATTTCGCCGGTCACGCCGGTCGACAGGTCGGAGAGCAGATAGACCGCGGCGCCGCCGAGCTCGTCCAGCGTGACGCCGCGGTGCAGCGGCGAATGGCGCTGCTGGAACGCGAACATCATGCGCGCGTCGCCGATGCCGGCGCCCGCCAGGGTGCGGATCGGTCCTGACGAGATGGCGTTGACGCGAATGCGGTCGTTGCCGAAATCGACTGCGAGATAACGCACGGAAGCTTCAAGCGCGGCCTTGGCGACGCCCATCGCGTTGTAGTTCGGCATCGCCCGCAGGCCGCCGTTATAGGTCAGCGTCACCATGGCGCCGCCGTCGGTCATCATGGCAGCGGCGCGCTTGGCGACCTCGGTGAAGGAGAAGCAGGAGATCACCATGGTGCGCACAAAATTCTCGCGCGTGGTGTCGGCATAGCGGCCGGCGAGCTGCGTCTTGTCGGAAAACCCAATGGCATGGACTAAAAAGTCGAGGGTACCCCAGGCGCGGGACAGCTCGCCGAACACCGCATCCACGGAGGCGAGGTCCTCCACGTCGCACGGCAGCACCAGGTCGGCGCCGACCGAAGCGGCGAGCGGCTTGACGCGTTTGCCGAGCGCGTCGCCCTGATAGGTGAAGGCGAGCTGCGCCCCATGCGCGGCCAGCGTGCGCGCAATTCCCCAGGCGATCGAATGATCGTTGGCGACCCCCATGATCAGCCCGCGCTTGCCGTGCATCAACCCCTGCATCCGCTTGTCCTCTACCAACGTACCTAATAGTGATCCTCATCCTGAGGTGCTCGGCGCGCAGCGCCGAGCCTCGAAGGATGAAGGCCTCGGCGCCTCGGCCTACATCCTTCGAGGCTCGCTTCGCTCGCACCTCAGGATGAGGGCTGTTGCATTACGCATCCACGTGCTTGAACACGATGGAGGCGTTGGTGCCGCCGAAGCCGAACGAGTTGGACAGCACGCAGCCGAGCTTCACGTTGTCGCGCCGCGCGCGCACGATCGGCATGTCGGCGAAAGCGGGATCGAGATGCTCGATATTGGCGCTCTCGCAGATGAAGCCGGAATTCATCATCAACAGCGAATAGATCGCCTCGTGCACGCCGGTTGCGCCCTGCGAATGGCCGGTCAGCGATTTGGTCGCAGAGATCGGTGGGCATTTCTCGCCTGAACCGAATACCTCGCGGACCGCCTCGATCTCTTTCAAATCGCCGATCGGCGTCGATGTGGCGTGGGGATTGATGTAATCGACCGGCGGTTTCACTGTGGCCAGCGCCATGCGCATGCAGCGCGCCGCGCCCTCGCCCGAAGGCTGGACCATGTCGACGCCGTCGGAGGTGGCGCCGTAGCCGGCAACTTCGCCGTAGATTTTGGCGCTACGCGCCTTGGCGTGATCGAGCTCTTCGAGCACCAGGACGCCGGCGCCGCCGGCAATAACGAAGCCATCGCGGTCCGCATCATAGGCGCGCGACGCCTTGGCCGGAGTGTCGTTGTACTTCGACGACAGCGCCCCCATGGCGTCGAACAGCACCGTCAGGGTCCAATCCAGCTCTTCGCAGCCGCCGGCGAACATCACGTCCTGCCTGCCGTGCTGGATCAGCTCATAGGCGTTGCCGATGCAATGGTTCGAGGTGGCGCAGGCCGAGGAGATCGAGTAGCTGACACCCTTGATCTTGAACCAGGTCGCCAGCGTCGCCGAGGCGCTGGACGACATGGCCTTCGGCACGGCGAAGGGTCCGACGCGTTTGGGACCTTTGCTGCGGGTGATATCGGCGCTTTCGACGATGGTGCGGGTCGACGGCCCGCCCGAGCCCATGACAATGCCGGTGCGCTCGTTGGAAACATCGCCGGGTTCGAGGCCGCAATCGCGGATCGCCTGCTCCATGGCGACGTGGTTCCAGGCGGCGCCGCCGCCGAGAAACCGCATGGCGCGGCGGTCGACGGCTTCGGCGGGGTCGAGTGTCGGTGCGCCATGCACTTGGCAGCGAAAGCCGAGTTCGGCGTATTTGTCGGCCCGTACGATGCCGGATTTGGCTTCACGCAGCGAAGCAAGCACTTCCTGCGTGCTGTTGCCGATGGATGAGACGATGCCCATCCCGGTGACCACAACGCGCCTCATCGTTGCCTCGCCCGCCTTTTGCCGCCACGCCTTGCGCGTCCGCCCCTCGCCTTGTCCGAAGGCAAGGATCGGACTTTCAGGCGCCGCTTGCCTGCGGCGCTGCGTTTTGAAACAGCCCTACCTTGAGATCGAGCGCCCGATAGATCACCGAACCGTCGGCGGAAAGCCAGCCGTCGGCGATGCCGAGCACCAGCTTCGAGCGCATCACGCGCTTGATGTCGATGCCGTAGACGATGTTTTTCATCGTCGGCAGGACCTGCCCCGACAGCTTGATTTCGCCCATGCCGAGCGCGCGGCCTTTGCCGGCGCCGCCGACCCAGCCGAGGAAAAAGCCCAGCAATTGCCACAGCGCATCGAGCCCGAGACACCCCGGCATCACCGGATCGCCCTTGAAATGGCACGGGAAAAACCAGAGGTCCGGCTTGAGATCGAGCACCGCGCGCACCAAACCCTTGCCGTATTCGCCGCCCACTTCGGCGATTTCGGCGATGCGGTCGAACATCAGCATCGGCGGCAGCGGCAATTGCGGACCCTCGGCGAACAATTCGCCGCGCCCGCAGGCCAGCAGGTCTTCATATTCGTAATTGGAACGGCGCTCCGGCATCCGTCTCGTCTCCGCCCCGGCCCACGCAGCCTTATCGATTAACATATGGCGGCTAGGCGGCAAAGCCGCACCCCGATCGCGCGGCATGGCGCGGTGAAAACCGGCTGCGCCACCGCAACGCAGCAAGGTTGCCGGCCGGCGCAGGCTTGCGTATAATGATTGCAATTGCAACGATCTTGCAGAGCCCGTCGCAACGGGCCATGTGGTGCAGCATGTCACAGCCGCGTCCGGTCAGCCTTGGTCCAAATGTGCAACAGCGCGTGCCGCCAGCGCGTGGCGAGCTCACCGGCTGCCCGTGGCACGACGTCAAGGCCAAGCTGCGCGAGGTCGGGTTGCGCCCGACGCGGCAGCGCATGGCGCTCGGCTGGCTCCTGTTTGCCAAGGGCGACCGCCACGTCACCGCGGAAATGCTGTACGAGGAGGCGACCCGCGCCAAAGTGCCGGTCTCGCTCGCCACGGTCTACAACACGCTGCACCAATTCACCGAGGTCGGCCTCTTGCGCCAAGTCTCGGTCGACGGCTCGAAATCCTACTTCGACACCAACAATTCGCAGCACCACCACTTCTTCATCGAAGACAAGAACGACCTGTTGGACATCCCCGCCGCCGACGTGCTGCTCGGCAAGGCGCCGAGCCCGCCCGAAGGCTACGAGATCGCCCGCATCGACGTGGTCGTCCGACTGCGGCGCAAGCAGGATTAAGCATGGCTCATCTACGCGTCCGTCATTCCGGATCGCCGCGCAGCGGCGAATCCGGAATCCATAATCCCGGTGCTGGGCTTATGGATTCCGGGCTCCTCGCTTCGCTCGGCCCCGGAATGACGAAATTTCACTCGATCTTTTCATTCGGATAAACGCCCCACAGATCGTCCTGCTCGACCCAGCCGTCGAACTTGTCGCCGACGACGTGGCACCAGGTGCCGGTGCAAGCTTTCACCGTGCCGAGCACGCCGACCTCTAATTTCGCCGTCACGGGACTATCGGGATCGGGTTTGGCATGCAGTGCCGCCAGGTCGGTCTTCGACTTCAACTGCACCGCCGCCATGCGTTTGCCGGACAGCAGCGAGTGATAGACCCAGCCTTCGGAGCCGTCGGAATCGCGAATCCGGCGCCAGTTCTCGAACTCGGCGGTGATTTCCACCGGCCAGCCGACGCGGGTGTAGATGAAGGCCACGTCGTGGTCCTTGTCGGGACCGCCGCGCACGTTGACGCGGTCTGCCTTGATGCTGACGAAACGCGGTACCGGCAGCCCGCTCGGCGCCGTGTCGCTGCCCGCATGCGTTGTCCCGACCGCGGAACCGAACGTCAATAGCGCCGCCAACAGGGCTCGGAACCAGGCGATCATCGGCCTCCCATGCCGCGGCCGCCGCGACATCCCCAAGAACTTGCCCAAGAACTCGCCCAAGAACTCGTTCGGCGCGGTCAGGCGGATTGCGCTCTAGCGCGCTTGGTGAGAGCGCGGCTCATCTGGTAGAACAGCGATGAACCAACTCCCGGCGCAAAGCTTCGGCGAGCGGGGTTAAGGAGACCTGAACGGCAGGTGCGGCAAACGTCCTCTTCCGATCCGTCCTGTCGTGGGGCGATCGGTGAGGCGGCCGCGCGGCCGGTCTGTTGCAGGCCAGCCGACCCGTACAGGGCTGCCGCGAGAGGCATGCAAGAGGCTTGAATGCCACAGGGCAAGAAGCCGCTGGTCGTGGTCACGCGCCGCTTGCCGGACAGCGTCGAAATGCGCATGCGCGAATTGTTCGACGCGCGGCTCAACTCCGACGACACGCCGATGACGCAGGCGCAGCTCGTCGAGGCCGCCAAGATTGCCGACGTCCTGGTGCCGACCGTGACGGATCACATCGATAGATCGGTGCTCAGCCAATCGGGCGAGCATTTGCGGCTGATCGCCAATTTCGGCAATGGTGTCGACAATATCGACGTCGCCAGCGCCGTGCAGCGCGGCATCACGGTGACCAACACACCGGGTGTGCTCACCGAGGACACCGCGGACATGACCATGGCGCTCATTCTCGCCGTGCCGCGGCGCTTGGCCGAGGGTGCCCGGGTGTTGATCGACGATCGCGACTGGCACGGCTGGAGCCCGACCTGGATGCTCGGCCACCGCATCTGGGGCAAGCGCCTCGGTATCGTCGGCATGGGCCGCATCGGCCAGGCGGTGGCCCGCCGCGCCAAGGCCTTCGGGCTCAAGATCCACTATCACAACCGCCGCCGCGTAGCGCCGCGCATCGAGGAGGAACTGAGCGCGACCTATTGGGAAAGCCTCGACCAGATGCTGATGCGCATGGACATCATCTCGGTCAATTGCCCGCACACGCCGGCGACGTATCACCTGCTCTCGGCGCGCCGGCTCAAGCTGATCCGGCCCGAAGCCTACATCGTCAACACTGCGCGCGGCGAAGTCATCGATGAGAACGCGCTGGCGCGGCTCATCGAAGCCGAGGCGATCGCCGGCGCCGGGCTCGACGTGTTCGAGAAGGAGCCCGCCGTCAATCCGCGGCTGACCAAGCTCGCCAAGACCGGCAAGGTCGTGCTGCTGCCGCATATGGGATCGGCCACGCTGGAAGGCCGCGTCGACATGGGCGAGAAGGTCATCGTCAACATCAAGACTTTTCTCGACGGTCATCGGCCGCCTGACCGCGTTCTGCCATCGATGTTGTAAGCCGCTCCGCTTCGATCCACGACAATGGCGAACGTTCGCAAATATTCGGCGCCGCGCTTCGTCCTGGCCGCATGCCTGACGCTGGTCGCAGCAAATGGCGCGGCGCGCGGCGACGAGCAGATTGGGCAAGCGCACGGCGTCGTTGCGCAAAACGGCATGGTGGTGGCGCAGGAAGGCGCGGCGGCGCGCATCGGCGTCGATATTCTGCAGAAGGGCGGCAATGCGGTGGATGCCGCGGTCGCGATCGGATTTGCGCTCGCGGTGACGTATCCGCGCGCCGGCAATTTGGGCGGTGGCGGCTTCATGGTGATCCACCGCGCCAATGGCGAGAACGCCGCCATCGACTATCGCGAGACCGCGCCCCAAGGAATCACCGACACGTCGTTTCTCGACGCGCAGGGTCATGCCGATCCGGAAAAATCGCGCAATTCGGCGCTTGCCATCGGCGTGCCGGGCACGGTCGACGGCCTCGCGCTCGCGGAACAGAAATACGGCTCCGGCCGCTTCACCCTTGCGGA
>JASHSE010000142.1 GCA_030036975.1 Xanthobacteraceae bacterium
CGCGGCCATGACGGCAACCGCACCAAGTTTTGCACCAAGGTTTGACTTGCTCATCGGTCTTCTCCTGACTACGGACGACACCGGCCGAAGCCTTCAGCGTGATCAGTCCGAAGGCGACGGCGGCCACGGGGACCTGTACACGGTGAGAGCGCAATGCCAGATGCGAACGGATAAACTATCAGTGATCCCGTACGTTCCGTGGCATCTGCGCTAAGTTTCGTGAAATCTGCGCAAATTTTCACAAGTTCTGTCGACTGATCGCTCGATCGCTGAGCACCTAAAGCCGCGGTCGAGGCACCATCTCGGTTCCCGACTCGGTGATTTGACAGGCGTTGCGTTGGACAGCGCACCAGGATGCGTATGCTTCCACATTCGTGATGTCGCAAGCAGAGTTTTTTAGGTCCCGTAACAGATCTTCGTAACAGATCTTATTGTGCGCCAGTGCGCCGGAGCCGACGGTAGGTGGCATAGACCGGCTGCCACATCTTGGCGCGCACCGCGGCGGCGACCTCGTCATCGGAGAGCGGATCGGCCAGCCCTTCGGCCACCGCCTGCGCCGCCACCGCGACCGCGACGTGAAACGAAATTTTGCGCAAAGCGACCAGCGGCGGCAACAGATTGGCGGCCGGATCGTGCCGCGCCGGTGCCAGCTCGGCAAGCCCGCGCGCCGCCGCCAAAAACATCGCGTCGGAGATGCGGCGCGCTTTGACCGCAATGACGCCAAGGCCGATGCCCGGATACACATAGGCGTTGTTGGTCTGGTCGACGCGGATCTCGCGGCCGTCGCGGCGCAGCGGCGGGAAGGGGCTTCCGGTGCCGATGATGGCGCGGCCTTCGGTCCAGGCGTCAAGGTCCTGCGGGCTCGCCTCGCTGCGTTGGGTCGGATTCGACAGCGGAAAGATGATCGGCCGCCGCACCCGGGCCGCCATCGCCCGCACCATCGGCGCGGTGAAAGCGTGCGGCTGGCCGGACGTGCCGATCAGCACGGTGGGATGCGCATTCGCGATCACGTCGGCCAAGCCGATGCGCGGCGGCGACTGCAAGTTTTTCCAGCCGGCAATCCGCTCGCGCGCTTGCGCAAACGGCGCCTGAAACGGCTGCAGGTCGGCCATGCCTTCGATCAGCAGGCCGTCGCGGTCGACCAGATAAAAGCGGCCGCGCGCTTCGGCTTCGCTCAAACCGGCTGCGATCATGGCGCGCAGCAATAGCGCGCAGATGCCGGTGCCCGCCGAGCCGGCGCCGAGCACGGCAATGCGCTGGCGTGCAAGCTCCTCGCCGGTGACGCTGACGGCGGCAAGCAGGGTGGCAACCGCGACCGCCGCGGTGCCCTGAATGTCGTCGTTGTACGAGCACAGCCGTTCGCGGTAGCGCGCCAGCAGGCGGTTGGCGTTGCGAAGCGCGAAATCCTCCCAATGCAGCAGCACGTGCGGCCAGCGCGCCCGCACGGCTTGCGCAAACGTGTCGACCAGATCGTCATACGCCTGGCCGCGCACGCGCTCGTGGCGCCAGCCGATATAGAGCGGATCGTCGAGGTGATCCTTGTTGTCGGTGCCGACGTCGAGCAGCACGGGCAGCGTGGTGGCGGGATGCAGGCCGGCGCAGGCGGTGTAGAGCGACAGCTTGCCAATCGGGATGCCCATGCCGCCGGCGCCCTGATCGCCGAGGCCGAGAATGCGCTCGCCGTCGCTGACCACGATCGTCTCGATGCCGTCGAAGCGGGCGTGGCCGAGGATGCCGGCGATGCGGTCCTGGAGCGGCAGGCTCAAGAACAGGCCGCGCGGCTTGCGGAAGATATGGCTGAACTGCTGACAGCCGAGCCCGACCGTCGGCGTATAGACGATCGGCATCATCTCTTCGATGTTGCGGGTCAACAGCGCGTAGAACAGCGTCTCGTTGGAGTCCTGCAGGCCGCGCAGAAAAATGTATTTCTGCAAATCGCCGCCGAGGCCGCGAAACGCATCGAGCCGCCGCGTCACCTGCCAGTCGAGCGAGGTGACGTGCGGCGGCAACAGGCCGTGCAGATCGAACTCCTCGCGCTCCGCCTCGGTGAAGGCGGTGCCCTTGTTGAGCAGCGGATCGTTGAGCAACTCGTAGCCGGAACGCACGGTCGCGACCGCGCGCGGCGGCGTGCCGGATGCGGGCTCGGCGTCTGCGCTCGATGCGGCGTGCGGCATCGATCAGGCCGCCGGCGCCGGGTCGGCCTGCGCGGTCACTTGCGGCTTGCCGCGCGCGGCGCCGAACATGACGCCCCGGGCCTCGGGACCGAACGCGGTGAGAATCGCGATCACGATTGCTACGATACCGGCGACGACGGCGAGCGCAAAGGCGTAATCGCCGCCGTAATGGGCAGCGATGCCGGCCTGCAGCGTGGCGTTGACCGAGGCGATGAGGTTACCGATCTGATAGGTGAAGCCGGGGAATGTGCCGCGTGCGGCGTCGGGCGACAGCTCGTTGAGATGCGCCGGAATGACGCCCCAGGCGCCTTGCACCAGGACCTGCATCAAAAACGCGCCGACCGCGAGCCAGAACGCGGTCGTCGAAAACGCCCACAGCGGCAGCACGGCGAGCGAGACGAGCGCGGTGGCCACGATCACAGCGCGCCGGCCGACCCGCTCCGACAGCGCGCCGAACGAGATGCCGCCGATGATGGCGCCGATGTTGTAGATCACCGCAATCAGACCGACCGCGTGGGGGGAGAGGTGATGCTGAACCTGCAGGAAGGTCGGATAGAGGTCCTGCGTGCCGTGGCTGAAGAAATTGAACGCGGTCATCAGCACCACCGCGTAGATGCCGAGCCGCCAATGCGATTTCAGCACGGCGATGGTTTCGCTGCCGGCGGCCCTCGGCGTCCAGCTCGGCGATTCCGGCACGCTGCGCCGGATGTAGAACACCAGCAGCGCGGGAACGACGCCGACCATGAACATGCCGCGCCAGCCGATATATTGGAACAGCAGAGCGTAGACGATCGAGGCGAGGAAATAGCCGGCCGGATAGCCTGATTGCAGCAGGCCGGAGACGATGCCGCGGGCCTGCGGTGGGATCGATTCCATGGTCAGCGAAGCGCCGACCCCCCATTCGCCGCCCATGGCGATGCCGTAGATCGCACGCAGCACCAGAAGCGCGGTGAGGCTCGGCGCGAAGCCGGAGGCGAACTCGATTGCCGAGTAGAACAACACGTTGATCATCAGCATCGGCCGGCGGCCCCAGCTGTCGGCGGCGCGGCCGAATAGGAACGCGCCGACCGGCCGCATAGCCAACGTGAGCAGGAGGGCGAAGGTGACGTCGGTGATTTCAGTATGAAATTCCTGGGCGATGTCCTTGAGCACGAACACCATCAGGAAGAAGTCGAAGGCATCGAGCGTCCAGCCGAGAAAGCTCGCCACGACGACGTGCTTCTGTTCGCGGGTCCAGCCCGATAGCGCCGCAATGCGCATGGCGTTCCTCCGTGGCAGAATGAGACAGGCGGCTTCCGCAATGCGCCGCCTTGCATTTATAGGTATGCGCGATTTCTGCCTGGACAACGGCGCGACGAGGGCCAGGTCCTGATGCGGCAGCCTCAACCGGCGCTATGCGAGCTATGGCGCAGCTTGAGTCCGCCGAAGCCCAGCGCGCATAACACGCGTCTGGGTTAGTATCGTTACGGCGCTTCGCCTGCGGGCCGCCGCGGCACGATCAGATTGCCGGTGAAAATCTGCACCGGCTCGTTGTTCTGGTTGAGCGTGGTGTTTTGCGCGCGGATCAGGCCGCGGTCCGGTCGCGATTTCGATGGGCGCACCTCCATGATCTCGCTCGTCACGCGCAATTCGTCGCCCGGCCGCACCGGACGCGGCCAGCTCAGTTGATCGAAGCCGACGCCCAAAATGCCGCCGGCCGGCTTGAATTCGCCGTCGACCAAAAGCCGCATGGTGATCGCGGCGGTGTGCCAGCCGCTCGCCGCCAGGCCCTTGAACGGCGATTTCTTCGCCGCTTCGTCGTCGAGGTGATAAGGCTGCGGATCGAACTGTCTGGCAAAGGCGATGATCTGCTCCTTGTCGATCCGGTGCCGCCCGGAATGATAAATTTGCCCGACTGCGTAGTCCTCGAAATATTGCACCGTCATCGTTGCACCGCTTTTGTGGCAAGCCAAGCGCCGCGGATGACAGGCGCGGCATCGATCGGAGCAAAGGTAGCGAGTGCGGGCGACAAAGCAGCAATGCCTCAGTGCGTCAAGGCGGGCCGGTGCTTCCGGGATTATCGCCTGGGCGCAAAGAGATAATTGCGAAACCGCGGCGGAGTATTACAGCGCCGCGATGGTCTGCACTTCGAGCAAATAATCGGGGTCGGCGAGCCGGCTGATGATCAACAGCGTATTGGGCGGCGCGCCGCCCGGAAACATTTTGGGAAACTCGCGGCCGCGCCAGGTGCGGAACGCGGCGGCGTCCTGCTCGCGCACTAAGAAGCTGGTGAACTGCACGACGTTGCCCCAGTCGGCGCCGACCGAGCGCAGCGCGGTGTGGATGTTGGCATAGACCTGCGTGCATTGCGCATTGAAATCGCCTTTGCCGACGGTGGCGCCGCTTGGGTTGCTCGGCACTTGGCCGGCGATGAACACCACCTCCTGGGCCTTGGCGTGCGCAATATGGCTGTAGGTTCCAGGCGGCTTGGCGAGACCCGCGGGATTGAAGATCTTGATGTCGGCCATGTGGTCCTCCTTTTGGATCGATCGAAACTAAAACTCGGCGCGGGGGCCGGGATTGCTTCGCTCCACTGGCAATGACGAGACGGCGCTCTACGCATAGCGCGAAAAATCGCGGCCTTCCTTGACCACGAATTCGAGCAGGAACGGCGCGCCTTGTTCGGTGACGCCGACCGCTTCCTTGATGCCGCCGACGATATCGCCGGGCTTTTCCACGCGCCGCGCCGCGACGTTGAGCCCCTCGGCCACCTTGGTGTAATTGCCGCCGACGGTCATGGCGCCGTATTTCGCGTCGGAGATTTTCAGCACGTCGCGCTCGGCGCCCATGACGCCGTTGTTGAACACCACGGTGAGGATGGCGATGCGGTTGCGCGCCGCAGTCTCGATGTCCATGCCGGTCATGCCGATGGCGGCGTCGCCCATGACGTTGATGCAGAGTTTTTGCGGCGCGGCGAGCTTGGCGCCCATGGTGATGCCGAGCCCGTAGCCGAGCTGGGTCGACTTGCCCCAGCCCATATAGGAGCCGGCCGCGGTGGTCTCCCAGAACGGAATCATCTGCTCGCGCGGCGAGCCGGAATCGTGGGTCATGATAACGTTGTCGCGGTCGAGCGTGCGCATCATGTCACGGATGACGCGATACTGATTGAGCGGCATCTCGTCGGAATCGAGCAGCTTTGCCCAGGACTCGAGCCAGGCCTTCTTGCCGGCCGCGACTTCCTCCTTGAGCGACACGAGCGCGTTGCCGCCGCCCGGCCCCTTCTGTTTGCCGATTTCGGTGATCAGCGCGTCGATCACCAAGGCAGCGTCGCCGACCAGCGCGTGATCGACCTTGTATTCTTTGTTGATGTCGCCCGGATCGTTGGTGGCGTGAATGATGATCTTTCCGGGCGGCACCGATGGTCCGAAATTGGTCACCGTCAGGCTCGAACCGATGGCGAGCACGAGGTCCGCCCTGTTCATGAAATCGGCATAGACTTTCGAGCGCGAGCGCGTAGATCCGCCGAGCGCCAGCGGATGGCTGTCGGCAATCGCGCTCTTACCCGGATTGGTGGCGACGACCGGCGCCGGAATGAGTTCGGCCAAAGCCGCGAGCCGCTCACCGGCTTCGGCGTAGTGCACGCCCTGGCCGGCCCACAGCACCGGATGCTTGGCATTTAATAACGTGACGGCGGCTTTCTTGACCGCACTCGGATCGGGCGCGGCGCGCTGCACCTCGACGGGCGTGTAGTCGAGCGGCCCTTTGAATTCGGCCTCGAATACCTCGTCGGGCACCTCGATCAGCACCGGCCCGGGCTTGCCGGAGCGCATGGCGTGATAAGCGCGCCGCATCAGGCTCGGCAGTTCCTGCACGTTGTGCGCCAGCGCCGACCATTTGGTGATCGGCCGATAAACGTCGGCGGCGCGAAACACCGGCCGCACGTATTGCCGCGACAGCGGCAGCCCGCCGGCGATGACCAGGATCGGCACGTTCTCGGAAAACGCTTGCGCCACGCCCGGAAACGCGTTCTCGATGCCCGGGCCGGCCTGCGCGCCGAACACGCCGTTCTTCTTGCCGCGCTTGATGCGGCTAAAACCGTCGGCAATGCCGACGCCGACGCGTTCCTGCCGGCACAGGATCGGCCTTATGTCGATCGCGGCGCACGGCTCGATGGCTTGATTGCGCGGATAACAGGACAAAAACTCGGTGCCCTCCTGCTTGAGGATATGGGCAATGACTTGGGCGCCGTTCATGCTGGTAACTCCATTCTTTCGTCATTGCGAGCCAACGGGCTCGGCCCGAAGTGGCCGGCCCGATGACAAGCTCCGCGAAGCAATCCAGTGGCCCCCTCCCTAATCCTGCCCCACACCGGACCGACGCGGGTCAGCAACTCATTGTCGTGCTGCGACAGCAAGGGCGGACCTCCCTGAAATCATTACGGTGCGGGCGCCATACGACATCTGCTGATCGTTTCCGTCGTCATTCCGGATCGCCGCGAAGCGGCGAATCCGGAATCCATAACCCCAGCGCGGGGCTTATGGATTCCGGGTTCCTCGCTTCGCTCGGCCCCGGAATGACGAGCTATTTCTCCGGATCGCGGCACCTCGGCTGCCGATATTCTGGCGCGGGCACGGCCTCGTGGCAATTCGCCGGCCGGGCGAAGCGCGGCGTTTCTCAGGGCACGTTGCGGCCGAGCATTTGCGCGGCTTTGCGGGCGACCGCTTCCGGCGTGCGATAGACCTCGTCGACGAAGTTTTGGATGTCGCCGCCGCTCATCGGCGACAGGCTGAGCGCCGCCTTGGCGATGTCGGCGCGAAAATCGGCGTCGCGCATGGTTTCATCGAAAGCCGTGCGCAGCGCCGCCACCCGATCCGCCGGCGTATCGGGCGGCGCGGCTAGCGGCCGGTCCATGGCCAGCCAGCCGAAAATGAGCGTCATGACCTGCCGCTGTTCGGTTGATTTGGCGTAGTCCGTTATGATCGGCACGCTGGCGAGCCGCGGGTCGCTCTTGAGCGAGGTCTGCACCAGGACCGTGACCTTCCGCTCGTTCAGTCCGAGGCTGTGCAGCGAATCCAGGCCGATGCCGCAAAAGCCTTCGATTTCGCCGCGCTCGAGCGCAAGCCGCAGGCCGGCGCTGCCCTTGTAGCCTTTGACCAATTGGAATCTGGTGCCCAACAGACTGTTGAGCACCGCGGGAAAGTCGTAGGTGCTGGTGCCCGCGGCTCCCGTGACCATATTGCGTTTGAAAACGTCATCGAAGGTCTTGAAGGTCGACGTCTTGGCGGCCACGCACACGTCGCTCTCGGCGGCCGGCGCGCCGATCCAATTGAATTTCCGGGAATCGTACTGGCTCGGCACGCCGCCGATCACCGGATCGACCGCGACGTTGCCGGCAAACAGGCCGATCTCGGAGCCGTCGCGCGGCGACACGTTGAAGACATGATTGGCTGCCGTCATGCTGCCGGCGCCCGGCATGTTGTTGATGACGATATTCGGGCGGCCGGGGATGTGGCGCGCCAGGTAACCGGCGATCAGTCGCGTGTAGAGGTCGGCACCGCCGCCGGCATTAAAACCTTCGATCAAATTGACGTTGCGGCCGGCGTAGAATGCGGCGGCATCGTCGGCGAGCGCCGAAGGAGGCGCCACCAAGGCCGGCACCACGGCAGCCCACACCAGCAAGCTCGTAAGTTTGCGCATGTTGCCGCAGCTCCCGCGGTAACTCCGCCCCCTCGCGGGCCGGCTTGATAGCGGCTTGATAGTATAATGTCGGCCGCTTTGCCATTATTCCATCGGTGGAACGTTCCTCGGAACCGATTTCCTCGGCCAGCCGGGTCGGCTATCATGGCCTGACCGCGTCTCTAGGGCATTGGCAAGCGGCGCTTTCTTTTGGGGAGGCTGACAATGGCGCGTATCGCGGCCGTGTGCGGGTTCCTGTACCTGGCGTGCCTCGCTTCGCCCGCGCATGCCGGATGCCGGTTATCGGAACGCTGCTGGTGGCATGCGCACCACGCCATCTATCACAAGGAAAATCATATCGCGTTCCTGGAAGCGGACCCGGCCGTCGACGACGGCTATAAGGGCCCGGTCATCACCAGGCTGCGTCACAAGATCCTGCGCATCCGCAGCGCCATCGGCCCGCGCTGGCCGCACTGGCCGGTGCCCTGCTGCTACAGCCGCAAGCCGATTGTTATTCGGTGAGGTCTTCTGGCCGAGCCGGTCGAGATAGAGATAAAGATAAAGCACCGGCGTGGTGGAGAGCGTCAGCGCGTAGGATGGGTTGAGCGGAAGCGAAACCCATCGTGCGGCGCCGCGGTTTGATGATGGGTTTCGCAAGGGCTCAACCCATCCTACGAACTACGCTGCAGCTATTGCGTGCCCGCCAGGTTGGCCTCCCTGATGACCTTGGCCCAGCGCACGGTTTCCGATTTCACAAAGTCGTCGAGCTGCGGCAGCGATTTGTCGCCGAGCCCGATCATGCCGAGCTTGTCCAGCGGCGTCGTCATCTCCGGCGAGTGCACGGCGGCGTTCACGTCCTTGTTCAGCTTTTCGAGGATCGGCTGCGGCGTGCCGCCGGGCGCGAGCAGGGCCTGCCAGGCAACGGTGTTCGGCCAAGACGGCAGCCCGACCTCGGCAAGCGGCTTGATGTCGGGCGCGCTCGGGAACGGCTTATCGCTGGTGATGCCGAGGACGCGGGCCTTGCCGGCCCTGATCTGCGGCAACATCGGCCCGAGGTCGACGAACAGCACGTCGATCTGGTCTGAGATGAGCGCCATGGTGGCCGGCGCGCTGCCCCGGTAGGGGACATGGGTCATCGTGATGCCGGTCAGGCTTGAGAACAGCGCGGCGCACAGATGATGGAACGCGCCGACGCCGCCGGAACCGTAGGTCAGCGGCTTGCCCTCGGCGTCTCTCTTCTTGGCGAGCGCCACCAGGTCCGCCACGCTATGCACCGGCAGCGTTGGATTGACGGTCAACACGAACGGCGCGCCCGCGATCAGCGCCACCGGCACCAGAGTCTTCAAGGGCTGATAGGACAGATGCTTGAAGATGGTGGGATTCATCGCCATGGTGCCGCTGGTGCCCTGCATCAGCGTATAGCCGTCCGGCCTTGCATTGGCCGTGGCCGTTGCGGCGAGCGTCGTGCCGCCGCCGGGCCGGTCCTCGATGATGAACGTCTTGCCGTACTTCTTCTCGAGAATCCGCGCATAAGCGCGCGCCAAGAGGTCCGTGCCGCCGCCCGGAGCAAACGGCACCAGGATGGTGACGTTGCGCGTCGGATAGTCTTGCGCCCGCGCCACCCGCGCCACGATCGGCATCGCGATAAGCGCCGTCAGGA
>JASHSE010000143.1 GCA_030036975.1 Xanthobacteraceae bacterium
GTCATTGCGAGCGAGGCGCGCTCGGCTTGCAAAATCATGGCCGGACGGATGGGCCGTTTGCAACGGCGCATATGGCCGATAGGATGCGGCAAATCCAGCGCAAAGTCGCAATGCAGCAGGTTGGCGCGCCGTCGCTGCAAGACCTCAAGCCTGCCGTGGTGCTGCACGTCTGATGAGGAGCCGAACGTAATGCCAAAGTCTAGCCGCGACCGGCTCGAACAGGCGCTCGCGCGCATCGCCGATCCGAAGGGCGAGGGGGCGCGCGCCTGCCTCACGGTTTATCAGGACGCGGCGCGCGCCGCCGCCGATGCCGCGGATGCGCGCGTCCGCGCCGGCATCTCGCTCGGCCCGCTCGACGGCGCGCTCGTCAGCATCAAGGATTTGTTCGACGTCGCCGGCGAGCCGACCCGCGCCGGCTCGAAGATCCTGGCCGAGGAGGCCAAGCCGGCGGCGGCCGACGCCGCGATCGTACGCCGGCTGCGCGCGGCCGGCGCGGTGATCGTCGCCAAGACCAACATGACCGAGTTCGCCTTCTCCGGCATCGGCGCCAATCCGCATTTCGGCACGCCCGGCAATCCGCGCGACCGCGCCCGGGTGCCGGGCGGTTCGTCGGCCGGTGCGCCGGTCGCGGTCGCCGACGGGATGTGCGAGATTGCGATCGGCACCGATACCGGCGGCTCGGTGCGGATTCCGGCGGCGTTGTGCGGCCTCGTCGGTTTCAAGCCGAGCCGCCGGCGGGTGCCGACCGACGGCGCGTTTCCGTTGAGCTACACGCTCGATTCGATCGGGCCGATTGCCAGGAGCGTCGCCGATTGCGCCAAGGCCGACGCCGTGATGGCCGGCGAAGATTTTGCGGCGTTCGCGCCGCTGGCGCCCGGCGGGCTCGCGGGCCTGCGCTTCGGTGTCGCCGAGGGCATGCCGCTCGACCGGCTGGATGACGCGGTGGCCGCCGGATTTGCCGCCGCCGTCAAGCGGCTCGATGCTGCCGACCTGCGCATCAGCCATGAGACGCTGTCGCAATTCGACGGCATGAATGAAGTCAACGCCAAGGGTGGTATCTCGCCGCCGGAATCGTGCGCCATCCATCGCGACCGGCTGCGCCGGCGCGCAGCCGACATCGATCCCAACGTGCTGGCGCGCATCGAGCGCGGCTGCGCCGTATCGGCGGCCGATTACGTCGACATGCTGCGCGAGCGCGCTCGCCTGGTGCAGGAGATGGACGCGCGGCTTGCCGGCCTTGACGCGCTCGTCATGCCGACCACCTCGATCGTCGCTCCGGCGATCGCGGAAGTCGCCGACCCAAAAGTGTTTGCCGCGCGCAATGCGGCGCTGTTGCGCAACACCGCCATCATCAATTTCTTCGATCTCTGCGCCGTCACGCTGCCCGTTACCACGCCGGTAAGCCCGCTGCCGGCCGGGCTGATGCTGGTGGCGCGCAACGGCGGCGACCACCGGCTGCTCGCCATCGCCGCCGCTTTGGCGCAGCTCTTTGGCGCATGATCTAAAGCTTGCCCTTGCGGCTCGACTTTCCTAGCATTTCGGTAAATTTTGGGAGGATCCGACATGACCAGCCACAAACGTCCGAGCCGGCCGAGCCGGCGCCGCGTGCTTGCCGGCGCCGCAGCCACCGCGGCGGCTACCGCGCTTGCGATGCCCGCCATCGTGCGCGCCCAGGGCAAGGCACCGTTGAAGGTCGGCGTGCTGTTGCCGCGCTCCGGCTTCGAGGCCGGTATCGGCCAGGATTGCCAGCGCGGGGTCGACATCGCGGCGCCGGTCTTGAAGTCGCTCGGCTTGCCCGAGCTGACCATCATCAATGGCGACACCGAGTCGAACGTCGACACCGCGCGCGAGCACGCCGAGAAGCTGATCGAGGACGGCGCCCAGCTTCTGGTCGGCGCCTTCGATTCCGGGCAGACCACCGCGGTTGCCCAGGTCGCCGAACAGAAGGGCATACCGTTGGTCATCAACATCGCCAGCGCGCCGCAGATCACCGAGCAGGGCTACAAGTTCGTGGTCAGAAACTTCCCGACGGTGTCGATGCTGCTCAACGACGAGCTCTCCGAGCAAAAGGAGCTGTTCGCGCTGGTCGGCGACGAGCCGAAGACCGCGGTGTTCATGCACGTCAACGACCTGTTCGGCACCGGCATGTCGAAGGGTATCCACGCGATGATGCCCAAATACGATTTGCCGTACAAAATCCTCGAGGAAATTTCGTACGACCCGGCGGCGCGCGATCTTTCCGTCGAAGTGACCAAGGCCAAGGCTGCGAACGCCGAGATCATGCTCGTGGTCGGGCGACTCAATGACGCCATGCTCATCACCCGCGAACTGGTCAAACAGCGCTGGACCCCGAAGGCGATCCTGAGCATGGGGCCGGGTTGGTACGAGAACCAATACACCAAGACGCTGGGCAAACTCTCCGATGGGCCGATGAGCCTGGTGCCGTGGTACGATCCGAACAAAAAATTGACCAAGACGCTGGAAGCCGCATTCGCCAAGGCTTTTCCGGATTACAACCTCAACACCAATCATGTTTTCACGTTCGAGGCGCTGCTGGTCGCCGCCGACGCCTATAAGCGCGCCGGTTCGGCCGACCCGAAGGCATTGGCGGCGGCGCTGCACACGACCGACATCACCGACAACGTCACCATCGGGCCCGGCATCAAGTTCGACGCCAAGGGCCAGAACACCGGCGTGCGGTGCGGCGTCGTACAAAATCGCGGCGGCAAGCAGGTCACGGTCGTGCCGAAAGAGGCCGCCAACGCCAAGCCGGAATGGCCGATGAAGCCGTATCAGGAGCGCGGCTGAGTTACTGTCATCACCCGCGAAAGCGGATGATCCGGTAATCGCCGCGGCCTCGCGCACCTATTCTAATCCTATTGCGCTAATCCTATTGCGTCAGAAAGCGCGGCGCGCGTTATAGCGCCCTCTCCCTTTGCGGGAGAGGGCAGGTGCGTGAGCGCCGCGTTTCCGGCCGCATCTCGGCGGGCAATCCGAACTTTTGACGCGGTCAGATGAGCGTCAATGACTACCGGGTGCCCGCTTGCGCGTCGCTTTCGCGGGGACGAGCGGATGGAGCAGCCGGCTGGAAGCCGGCGATTGCAAACTGCTATGGTGCCTCGGTACTTGGAACAACGAGGCCGGCATGACTCCCGTCGTTGCAGTGATTGCGCCCGGCATGATGGGCGCCGCGGTCGGTAAGCGGCTCGTCGATAACGGCGTCAAGGTGCTCACGTCGCTCGACGGCCGCAGCAGCGAAACCGCAGCGCGCGCCAAGGCCGCCGGCATGACGGCGGTCAGCGACGAAGCGATCGCCGGCAGCGATTTTTTCCTGTCAATCCTGCCGCCGGGCGATGCGCTTGCGCTGGTCGAGCGCTTTGCGCCGGCGCTCAAAGCAGCCAACGCCAAGCCGGTCTATGTCGATTGCAACGCCATCAATCCGGCGACGGTCGAGCGGGTCGCGGCGGCGCTGGCGCCGACCGGCTGTCCGTTCGTCGATGCCGGCATCATCGGCTCGCCGCCCACCCCCCTCCCTGACCCTCCCCCGCACGCGGGGGAGGGAAAATCGATGAAACCTCCCCCGCTTGCGGGGGAGGGAAGGGTGGGTGGAAGTCCACGCTTTTATGCCTCCGGCCCGGCCGCGGCGCGCTTTGCGACCTTGCGCCGATACGGCCTCGACATTCGCGTGCTCGACGGCGCGCTTGCCGCGGCGTCGGCGCTGAAAATGTCGTACGCCGGCATCACCAAGGGCACGCAGGCGATCGGCGCCGCCATGATGCTGGCGGCAACGCGCGCCGGTTCCGCCGACGCCTTGTTCAAGGAACTGCAGGGCAGCCAGAAGGAGATGCTGGCCTGGTTCCAACGCGCGCTCGCGTCGATGCCGCCCAAGGCCTATCGCTGGGTCGCCGAAATGCACGAGATCGCCGGCTTCGTCAGCGACGACCCAACCGCGAGCGAGCTCTACCAGGGCGCCGCGCATTTTTACCAGCGCATCGCCGAGGATTTCGAGGGCGGCAAGAGTGACGTTGCGGCACTCAAGGAATTTCTGAAAAAAAGCTCACCGGCTGCCTGATCGTCATTGCGAGCGAAGCGAAGCAATCCAGTGCGGCGCCGCCGTTCTGGATAGCTTCGTCGCTTCGCTCCTCGCAATGACGGCCCGCGCGCTTGCAATGACGCTTATTTGTTCAGCCAGCGCCGGGCAAAGCCGAGCAAACCCTGCGGCAGGAAGATGATCATGACGATGAAGATGATGCCGAGCGGGATCAGGTAGGGGAATTGATCGCCGAACACTTCCGCCAGCAACTGCCGCACCAGCTGGAAAAACCCGGCGCCGAC
>JASHSE010000144.1 GCA_030036975.1 Xanthobacteraceae bacterium
GACATCTGCGCATGGCTATAACGACGTTCGATATATAATTGCAACTGCGATAACACGTATTGGCGTAGTACTGGTCATCATCTTTCTCGCTCAGATACTAATCGGTTTGTACAGATACAACACAAAGCTAATTACATTCTATCACTCGCGACGGGACCTAGTACAGATTTGGGATGGCAAAAGCGCGAATTTGGACAAACTACAAAAGCTAATGGCTCCAAATTTTGATTTTGGGAAAGAGCCAAAACACCCACTAGATGAAATAATCAGGCAGGTCATCGCTAAGATACCACTTGGTGGCAGCACGACGGTACAAGGTGGCAAGGCTACTCCTTAAGGGAGCAAACGGGATGGGTAACGTGCAGCGGCGTAACCCAGCGCCTGCTTCCGCGCGTTTAGTTGGTGGGTTATGCGCCTACGGCGCTCACCCATCCTACACGCCCAGCGCCTTAAGCGCCGCCTTCGCCACTTCGACGTCCTGCTCGATCTTGGCGCCGCCGGCGGCCACCGCGCCGATCACCTCGCCCTCGACCACGATCGGCAAGCCGCCCGGCACGTTGGTGAAGTCGCCCATGCGCACTGTCATCGACAGCGCGTTTGCCTCGGGCGCGTAGCCGGTCGGCTGGCGCTGCGACGCCGCGGTGATCGCCTTGCGTTGCGCGGTGATGATGGAAAAATGCCGCGCGCCGTCCATCATCAGGAAGGCGATGAGCCGGCAGCTCGCGTCCACCACCGCGAGCGACACCTTGCAGCCGAGCGCGTCGGCCTTGGCCACGCCGCCCTGCAGCATTTTCAGGCTGGCCTGCTCGGTAAGCCGATGGCTGGCGACGAAATCGGGCATGATATTTTTCCCTTGGCCTTATTCGGTACTGCATGACATGAATTCGATGATCCTGTTATAGCGGGCACAACAGTTATCCTCATCCTGAGGTGCTCGCGCGCAGCGCGAGCCTCGAAGGATGCAGGCCGCGGCGCCTCGGCCTGCATCCTTCGAGGGCCGCTACGCGGCCGCCTCAGGATGAGGTTTAATGGCTGTCGGTCCTTAAAATAGCGCGCTGCTGCTGGCGATGTGTAGAGGACAACAATGAGCGTAGAGCGTTGGGATCGCGAGGCCGATGTGGTGGTCATCGGCTCGGGCGCGGCCGGCATGCCGGCGGCGATCGTGGCGCGCGAGGCCGGCGCCTCGGTCATCGTCGTCGAGGCCGAGAACCATATCGGCGGCCATGCCATCACCTCGGGCGGCAACCTGCCGCTCGGCGGCGGCAACCGCTACCAGAAGAAGTACGGCATCGCAGATTCGGCCGAGCTGTTCTTCCAGGATCTGACCGACTGGTCGGTGGTCGAGACCAACGGCTTTCCGCCGTACCGCTACAACGACCGCGAGATCATCCGCGCCTTCGCCGACAACAGCGTCGCCGCCTTCGACTTTCTGCTGGCGCACGGCGTGCGGGTCATCGACCGGATGCCCAACAAGGTCGGCCACGAGATCGGCGTTTCGGTGCTGCGCACGATGCAGATCGACGTCGCCGACTGGCCGATGGTCCATACCGGCGGGCCGGCCGCGCCCGACGATGATGAAATCCGCGCCGGCGCCGGCCTGATGCGGCCACTCGAGGCGGCGGCCCAAAAAGCCGGCGTCACCATCCTGCTCGGTCACCGCATGACTGCGATCCACCGCGAGACACCGCGTTCCGGCCGCGTCACCGGCATCGCGATCGATCACAAGGGCGAAACGCGCAACGTCCGCGCCCACAAGGCGGTGATCGTCGCCACCGGCGGCTCGACCGGCAACGTCAATTTCCGCCGCATGTTCGATCCGCGCCTGACCGAGGAGTATTGCGGGCTCGCCGGCATGCCTTGGTCCGACCAGGACGCCAGCGGCGAAATCGCCGCCATGGCGGTCGGCGCCGCGCTATGGGGCCTGTTCAACTATACCGGCGAATTCGGCTCAGCCATCACCAAGCCGGGCGCCATCGGCTGCCAATACGGCTATGTCAATGTGCGCTGGTATCCGGGTAGCGAAGTTTTCGCCAAGGCGCGCGCCATCGGCCTGCCGGTGCGGGACTGGCAGGATGTCATCCTGGTCAACATGCTGGGCAAGCGTTTTTACGACGAGACCGCCGGCCATTTCAATTACAACACCTATCAGAGCACCAACCCGTACGAGCCGCATTGCTATCTCAACGCCAAGAACCAAAAATACGATCCGAGCAACTTCATCAACGCCGCGCTCGCCGGCATCGGCGACGGCCACAACGGCGGCGGCCCGATCTGGGCGATCTTCGACGCCGATGCGGCGGCGCGGGAGAAATGGACTCCCAAGCCGCCGCACGTCGATAGCGACGCGGGATTTTTCTTCACCGCCGAAACCCTCGACGCGCTCGCCGCGAAAATCAAAATGAAATACCAGCGTGTGCCGATGCCGCCGCGAAACCTCATTGAGACCGTGGCGCGCTACAATTCGTTCGTCGATGCCGGCAAGGATGCGGATTTCGGCAAGCCGAAGCCGCTCTACAAGATCGCAACGCCGCCGTTTTACGCCGCATGGGCGACGCCGGTGATCCACGACACGCGCGCCGGCCTGCGCATCACCGCGCGCTGCCAGGTGATCGACATGAACGGCGACGTGATCCCAGGCCTTTACTGCGGCGGCGAATCGGCCGGCGGCTTTTCCATGCACGGCCTGCCGCGCGCCATCGTGCAGGGGCTGATCGCGGGACGCAACGCGGTGACAGAGAATATGTAGGATGGGTTGAGCGAAGCGAAACCCATCATCGCGTGCGAGGCCAATGGTGGGTTTCGCTTCGCTCAACCCACCCTACACGCTCGTCTGTGCCATGCCGGCGCGGAATTTCAGCGCTTCCTTGGCGCCGTCCTTGAAGGCCACCTCGGGCGGCAGCAGCACCGAGCAGGAACGGATTTTCTGGTGCTCGGGATCGATCCCGGGCGGCGCCACGCCCTTGTCGGCCAACGCCTTGGCGGCGCGCATCAGGCGATGACGCGCCATGATGATGCCGTTGTCGGTGGAGACCAGGTTCTCTTTGGTGCGGTCGCAGATCGGGCCCATGCTTTCCTGCAGCGAGGCGTCCTGCATGGCGAATCCGGCGACGCCGCTAAAGGTCTTGCCGGCTTTTTGCGCGGCACGGTCGATCAGATAATCGTTGTCCTTGTTGGCGAGCGGCCGGAAGCTGCCGGGCAGGTATTTGCAGTGGATGCCCTGGCCGTCCTTCATGGCGTCGACCTCGGGCTTGGTCAGCGCCCGCACCGGATGGAAGTCGTAGGACCAGGCCCAGCAATTCTCGTCGTCGCTCGGCACCCAGAAATGGCCGTGCACCGGATGGTCGCCGCGCGGCGGGATCATGGTGAAGCACGGCATCACCCACGGCGTGATGCGCCAGTAGTAGTTGCCGTTCTCGGCATTGCGCCGCGCCCCGATGAACAGGCCGCCGGGCATTTCGACCACTTCGAAATGCGGCTGCATGTCGGAGAGATTATACTGGTTGCCCTTGGCGCCCTTGAACAGCGGATCGGACGACAGATCGCCGCGGTGCAGGAACGAGACGTGGCTCGAATCGATGCCGCCTTCCATGGCTTGCAGCCAGTTGCACTCCTGGATGCGCTTGGAGACGAAACTCTGCTCCGGCGGCACCATGGCGAATTCCCATTCGGGCAGCGGCGGCTTTTTGTCCGGCGGACCCATATAGGTCCACAGCACCGGACCGCGCTTCACCAGCGGGTAGGACGGGAGCTTGATCTTCTTACAGAAGCCGCTCTCGACCGGCTCTGAGGGAACCTCAATGCACTGGCCGGTATGGTCATATTTCCAGCCGTGATAGGGGCAGCGCAGTCCGCCCTCCTCGTTGCGCCCGAACCACAGCGATACGCCGCGATGAGCGCAGAACTCGTCGATCAGTCCATAGCGGCCTTGCGAATCGCGGAACGCCAGCAGGCGCTCCGACAGCAGTTTCACCCGCACCGGTGGGCAATCGTTATCGGGCAGTTCGTCGGCGAGCAGTGCCGGCAGCCAATAGCAGCGGAACAGCGCTCCCATTTGCGTGCCGGGGCCGGTTTGGGTCAATAGCTCGTTTTGTTCTTTTCTGAGCATCGCACGGGTCCGTAAGGCATTGCGCTCTTTGTCCGAACAGTAGGGATTCGGGGGGGATGCGGCAAGCCGCGCCGGCGCAGTCCAGGCGCGAGAAAAACCGCGTTGTATTGAATTCCGCTCATTCCCGCGAGAGCGGGAATCCAGGGACTTGGAAAGAAGGCTTGGAAAGAACCGGGTCCTCGCTTCCACGAGGACGAGCGGAAGCAGACGCAGTCGTCGTCACATCTCATATGATGGCCACGTCTGCGGTTGCTCCGCCGCCGCGATTACGCTAAGTCCGCCGCCAATCTCGGCAAGAATTTCGGAGGAATGCGATGGCCGACCACGGCGAACTGCAATACGCCACTGCGACCGGCAACGATTACCCGGCGCATGAGCAGACGTATCGGGGTTTTGTGACGTTGGTGAAGGTCGGCATCGCCGTCGTCGCCATCATCGTCATCGGCATGGCGTACTTCCTGGTCTAGGGCGGGCAGCGTCGGCCGAATCTTTTCGGTCGGTCGCCGGGCATTCGGGCGCCCGGGCGGCTCACCTTTTTGCAGCCGGCGCAGGCGCCGGCCCGCGGAGGAGATATGAAGGTTGCGGTTATTGCGGAGACGGGCGCCGAGCCGCGGGTCGCCGCCACGCCCGATACCGTCAAGCGCATGATCGGACTGGGCGCCGAAGTCGTGGTCGAGCCCGGCGCAGGCCAGAAATCCGGCATCCTCGATCCCGACTACACCGCCGCCGGCGCCACGGTTTCGTCCGACGCGCTCAATGGCACCGACATCGTGCTCATGGTGCGGCGGCCGGAGCGCGCGACGCTTGCGCGCTGCAAGAAGGGCGCGTTCGTCATCGCCATGATGGATCCGTATGGCAACGACGATGCGGTGCGCGCCATGGCGGACGCCGGCGTCACCGCCTTCGCCATGGAATTGTTGCCACGCATCACCCGCGCCCAAATCATGGACGTGCTGTCGAGCCAGGCCAATCTCGCCGGCTATCGCGCCGTGATCGACGCCGCCGCAGAATTCGGCCGTGCCCTGCCGATGATGATGACCGCCGCCGGTACGGTGCCGGCCGCCAAGGTGTTCATCATGGGCGCCGGCGTCGCCGGGCTGCAGGCGATCGCTACCGCGCGCCGCCTCGGCGCCATCGTCACCGCAACCGACGTGCGCCCGGCCGCCAAGGAGCAGGTCGAAAGTCTCGGCGCCAAGTTCGTCGCGGTGGAGGACGAGGAGTTCAAGGCCGCCGAGACGGCCGCCGGCTACGCCAAGGAAATGTCCAAGGAGTATCAGGCCAAACAGGCGGCGCTGGTCGCCGAGCACATCAAGAAGCAGGACATCGTCATCACCACCGCGCTCATCCCCGGCCGGCCGGCGCCGCGCCTGATCACGAGCGACATGGTGGCTTCGATGCGGCCCGGCTCGGTGCTGGTCGATCTCGCGGTCGAGCGCGGCGGCAACATCGAAGGCGTCAAGGCGGACGCGGTGACCGAGACTGGCGGCGTGAAGATCATCGGCTATCGCAACATGCCGGGCCGGCTCGCCGCCACCGCTTCGAGCCTCTACGCCAAAAATCTCTATGCCTTTGTCGAGTTGCTGATCGACAAGAAAACCAAGACGCTCGCCGTCAATTGGAACGACGACATCATCAAGGCCACGGCGCTGACGCGCGACGGCGCCATCGTCCACCCAAGTTTTCGGCCGAAGGACGCAGCGTAGTTTAGGAGGCCCTTCATGGTCACTCTCTCCATCCTCGCCCAGGCGGCGGCGCTGCCCGACGCGGCGCATGCCGCCACCGAGATCG
>JASHSE010000145.1 GCA_030036975.1 Xanthobacteraceae bacterium
TGATGGTGCGCGATTTTCAGTCGATCATCGGCCGCGAGACCCGCGAGCAGATGTTTTCCGCCGAAGGCCGCCTGCCGGATTCGCTGATCGCCTGCATCGGCGGCGGCTCCAACGCCATGGGCCTGTTCCATCCGTTCCTCGACGAGCGCGGCATCGAAATCTACGGCGTCGAGGCGGCCGGCCGCGGGCTTGACGGCAAGCACGCCGCCTCGATCGCCGGCGGCCGGCCCGGCGTGCTGCACGGCAACCGTACCTACCTCTTGATGAACGACGACGGCCAGATCGACGAGGCGCACTCGATCTCGGCCGGCCTCGATTATCCGGGCATCGGCCCCGAGCACGCCTTCCTGCACGACGTCGGCCGCATCACGTTTCTGTCGGCGACCGACGACGAGGCGCTCCACGCCTTCCAGCTGTTGTCGAAGCTCGAAGGCATCATTCCGGCGCTCGAGCCGGCGCACGCCGTCGCCAAGGTCTTGCAGCTCGCGCCGCAAAAGCCGAAGGACCACCTGATGGTGGTCAATCTCTCCGGCCGCGGCGACAAGGATTTGGAGACGGTGGCGCGGTATCTGGAAGGCGGCGCGCGCAAGCCGTGAGCACCACCCGCATCGATCGCCGCTTTGCCGCGCTGCAGGAGGAAGGCCGCGCCGCGCTGGTGACGTTCACCATGGCCGGCGATCCGGACCGCGACACCGCGCTCGCGATTCTCCAAGCGCTACCGGACGCCGGCGCCGACGTGATCGAGCTCGGCATGCCGTTCACCGATCCGATGGCCGACGGCCCGGCGATCCAGGCCGCGGGCTTGCGCGCGCTCAAAGCCGGGCAGGACTTAAAGCGCACGCTGGCGCTGGTGCGCGATTTCCGCCGCGGCGACGGTGCGATGCCGGTCGTGCTGATGGGCTATTACAATCCGATCTACGTCTATGGCCCCGAGCGCTTTCTCGCCGATGCCAAGGCCGCCGGCGTCGACGGGCTGATCGTCGTCGATCTGCCGCCCGAGGAAGATGCGGAACTGTGCCTGCCGGCGCTCAACGCCGGGCTCAATTTCATCCGCCTCGCCACGCCGACGACCGACGACAAGCGGCTGCCGGCGGTGCTGAAGAACACTTCGGGCTTCGTCTATTACGTCTCGATCACCGGCATCACCGGCGCGGCGGCGCCCGACCCGGCCAAAGTCAAGGACGCCGTGGCGCGCATCAAGCGGCACACCAAGTTGCCGGTCTGCGTCGGCTTCGGCGTGCGTACCGCCGAGCAGGCGCGCGCCATAGCGCAAGCCGGCGACGGCGTCGTGGTCGGCTCGGCCCTGGTCGAGGCGGTGCGGCAGAGCCTCGATGCAGACGGCAAGGCGACCAAGACGACGGTATCGGCAGTTATCCAGCTGGTGCGTTCGCTGGCCCGCGGTGTACGCGATGCGTATCGTCCTTCAGTACATTCAGCTCGGTAGATTCCACTCTGGACGCCTCGACCATAAGGTCCGCCTCGCTGGACTAAATTACCAACTCGCCGGCTTTCGTATTCGCTCACCTCTGGCGTTGATAACCGGATTAGGAAACTGACTCGGACCGAGATACGGGCCTATGTGACGAACATCAGTGGCGTATCTCATGAGGGACGTGGCTGGCTTATTCACCGGTGCCAACAAGATGATTGGGCAATTTGCATTCCTCTGCGACTATCAAGCAAAAGGCCGCCCCAGGCATTACCCCAGTGCGGCCTTTGGGCCCGCAGCTAAGCTGCGGGTGGGTTATTCGTCAAAGCGAACGTAGGCGAAAACCGACCTTATTTCAAGGTCTCTATCGGCATCGAAGATCGGGTTCAGGTAATCCCTGTTGCGTCCGGCACCGTGCTGTGCGCATCACGCCGCCGCGGCACGCTCTTTCAGCCGCGCCTTCTTCTCCGGCGACAGGATGGTGCCGAGCTTGAACAGCTTGCGCGCGTTCTCGCCCAGAATGTTCTTCTTCGCCTGCAGGCTGAGGAACGGCAGGTCGTAGATCGTCGACGGCAGGTCCATGTCCCAGTGCGGATAGTCCGAGGCGTAGACGAGCTGCGTCTCGGCGTTGATCATCTTGAACGTCTCTTCCAGCATGGTGCGGTTGCCGATCATCTCCATCGGTTGCGAGGTGTAGAACATCTCGCGCATGTAATCGCTCGGCTTGCGCTTGAGCGACGGCGCCTCGGACGAGCGCATCATGTATTCGTTGTCGAGGCGCTGCATCAGGAACGGCACCCAGGCGAGCCCGCTCTCGATCCAGATCGATTTCAGCCCGGGGAAGCGCTCCGGAATGCCGTTCACCACCCAGTTGGTCATGTGCACGATGTTGAACCAGGTGAAGCCGAGCGCGTGGCTGGCGATGAAGCGGTTGGTGATGTGCATGCTCTGGTCGCCCCAGTTGGTCGCCGCATGGAAGGCGAGCGGCAGGCCGCGCTCCTCCAGCGCGCGATAGAGCTTCATGTAGGCGTTGTCGTGGAGCGCCTTGTAGCGCACCGTGGTGACCAGGAAGCCGACCACGCCCTGGCGGCTGGAAAAGTCCTCGACCATCTTCAGCGCCGCGACCGGATCGTTCATCGGCAGATAGAGCATGGAAACAATGCGCGGCTCCTCGGCCAGGATGTGTTCGGTCAGCCAGCGGTTATAGGCGCGCGCGTACTGCGCCTCGACTTCGACGATCGGGTTCAAGCCCAGGCCCAGCATCGGGGTCGGAAACAGGCAGGCGACGTCGACGCCGAGCGCGTCCATCCATTTCAGCGTCACGACGATGTCGCGGTGCCGCGCTGCGCCGGGCACCGGCTCGGTGCCGCGATGCTCGTAGCGGGTGATGCGGCCGGCCATCTCCTGAAAGCCGCCGGTGGAGCGCAGCATCAGGGTCTGGCCCTTGGTGTGCACGAACTGATCGCGGATGATCGGGTCCTCGATGTATTGGAAAATGTCCTTGTAGGAGCCGGTCTCGTAATGGTGCGAGTCGACGTCGACGATCATGAAGTCTTCGTAGCGGCGGTCGGCCGCCTGCTGCTCGGCGTGCTCCAGCAGGCGCTTTGTGTCGAATTTCTCCGCATTCGGATCGCGCACGATGGGGGTCATCACGTTCATGGCGTTTCTCCCAAAACAGCTTATCGGGGCGGCGGCGCGTCAACGCGCTGATGCGGCGCGATGCAATTGCCAGTCATCGCCTGCCACATGGAAAGCTCGAAGAGTTGCACGTTCAGCGCATGAAGCAGATCGGTGACGGCGATCATGGCGTCGGTGATGGTGAGCCCGCCGCCGTTTTCCGGCAGCGGCGCGCGCATGCCGTTTTCGGCCTTGACCGCGTAAAGCCGTAGCGCATTGGCGATCAGCACGCGCAGCTC
>JASHSE010000146.1 GCA_030036975.1 Xanthobacteraceae bacterium
TCGACATCCTCGGACAACAGTCCGTAACGGTTGCGATGCTTGAGCGCGTCGTTGAACAGATCGCGCGCGGCGTCGCGCCGGCGCAGCGACCACAAGGCGTCGATCAGCCAGAACCGGCAGATCAGGAACGCGGTGACCGGCATGCCGAAATCGTCGGCGCTGGCGTAGCGCATGACGTGCTTCTCGCGCACCAGTTCGCGCTCCATGGCGGCGACGGTCGAGCCGAAGCGCGGGTCATCCACTTCGACGACGCCGAGATCGGCGAGCAAGAGCACGCTGGCGTCGAGATCGTCGGAGCCGAACGCCGCCGTGAAGGCGCCGCGCTTTTGATTCCAGGCGCGGTCGAGCAGTTCGGCATGGATCGGTTCGGCGATCGAGTTCCAGTATTTGGCGCGCGGCTCGAGTCCGATCCGCGCCGCGATGGCGGCGAGCCGCTGGCAGCCGGCCCAGCACATGGCGGCCGAGTGAGTGTGGATGCGCTGCCGCCCGCGATATTCCCAGATTCCGGCGTCGGGCTCGAACGCCTTCTGGGCGGCGCGGTGGCCGAGCGATTCCAAAAGCTTGAACAATCCCTCGTCGCCGGGCCGCGGCAGCCGGCGGTCGAAGAACAACGGCATCGCCGCCAGAATGACGCTGCCGTAGGAATCGTTCTGCAACTGATCCACCGCGGCGTTGCCGATGCGCACCGGGCCGTCGCCGCGATAGCCGGCGAGGTGCGGCGCGGTGCGTTCCTCGATCGAGGTGGTCGGCACCACGCTGTAGAGCGGGCGCAGCTCTTGATCGGGCTTCGACGCGATGCTGAGCGTAAACGAGATGAACTCCTCCATGGTGCGGGTCGCGCCGATGCGGTTGAGCGCCTGCACGACGAAATAGGCGTCGCGCAGCCAGCAGTAGCGGTAGTCCCAGGTCCGGCCGGACGACGGCGCCTCCGGGATCGACGTGGTGTGCGCGGCGATCACCCCGCCGGTCTCGTCGAAATTCGACAGCTTGAGCGTGATGGCGGCGCGGATGATCGCTTCCTGCCAATCGTAGGAGATCGACAGACGGCGCACCCAGTCCATCCAGTAATCATGGGTGCGCTCGACAAAATCGCGGCAGTTTTTTTGCAGATCGCCGGTGAATGGCTCGTCGGGACCGAATACCAGATGCAGCGGGCGTGTCAGCATGAACGGTGCTTCGCTGTCGATCAGCGACAACGGCGCATCGGTGGTCAACCGGATGACGGTGGAGTCGTTGGAATAACGGATATGGTTGCTGCCGAGCGAGCGGTGCGGCAGCAGCTTGCCGTATTCACAGGTCGGACGCACGCGGATGGTGATGCGCGGCAGTCCGCCGATCGGTTCGATGATGCGGTAAAGCTGCGGCGGCCGGAACACGCGCTCAAACTGGCGAAAGCGCGGGGCGAAATCGGTGATGCGCACCTTGGCGCCATGACGATCGGTCAAGACCGTGCTGACGATGGCGGTGTTGCGCACGTATTCGGACTGAAACTGGGCCATGTCGTCGAGCACGACGTCGGAGAATCCCTTCTCCTGGTCGCCGGAAAGCAGCCGGCAAAAAATCGGATCGCCGTCGAAGCGCGGATAGCACCACCAGACGAGCCGCGAGCACGGATCGACCAATGCGGCCGTGCGGCCGTTCCCGATCACGGCGAGATCGAGTCCATGATCGATCATTGCGCCTCGCCCAAGCCTTCAGTTGCGACCTGTGCCAGCCAGGCGCGCACGGTCTCCGGTGTGTCGAAGTGGCCGTCCACCGCGGCGTCGATGCCGCCGACCGAATAGGATTGGCCGCCGAATTTCGGAATGACGCCGAACACCGTCAGGTCGGTGGTGTCGTCGCCGATGAAGATCGGGCGGCGGCCGGCGAACGGCGGCCATTGCATCAGATCGCACACCGCTTTGCCCTTGGTGGTCGCCGCCGGTTTGATGTCGACCGCCAGCTTGCCGGGCAGGACCTCGACCGCCTCGCCGGCGGCATCGGCGCAAATCTTGCGGACCGCCGCCACGACTTCAGGACCCTTGTCGGGGGCCAGCCGGTAATGCAGCGCCAGCGAGTAGCCCTTGTCCTCGACCAAAATGCCGGGGCCGAGTTCCGCGACGGTGGCCAGTCGGCGCTTGAGCGCTTTGTTGAGCGGCGGCGTGCGTGGTTGCACTTCGCCCTCGCCGCTGGTGCGCATTTCGGCGCCGTGAACGCCGATCGCCGCGAGCTGCAGAGGCGAAAAGATCAGGTCGATCTCGTTGAGCGAGCGGCCGCTGACCAGCGCCACGGCCCCCCCGGTCAGGTCGGCAAGCCGCGACAGCGTTCGCCGCAGCCCGATCGGAACCCAGACCTGCCGCGGCGATGGCGCAAGGTCCAACAGCGTACCGTCGATATCAAGCAGGAAGGCGCGGCCGCGCAGGTCTGCTACCAGCGGTGGGGGCGCCGCAATGTCCATGGTCTCAATGGCGCGATTCGAAATGCGCAATCCCCTTGGCACGTCCGGCCCCCACTTTTCAATCGATGAATGTCAGGGGCCGGCTGACCGCTTCAAGCGGCTTGCGCTCGGCGGCAACGCCCCAGACGGCCTGCACGGCGGCGGCCACGATCATCAGCGTTGCGCCGATCCAGTAGCCTACGGCGACGCTTGACCGCGAACCGCTGTTGATCAGCATGCCGAACAGAAACGGCCCGGCTATGCCGCCCGCACCGGTGCCGATGGCATAGAAGAACGCGATGGCGAGCGCCCGCAACTCGAGAGGAAATATTTCGCTCACCGTCAGGTAGGCCGAGCTGGCCGCTGCCGAGGCGAAGAAGAACACGATCATCCATGCGGCGGTGAGTTGCTGCGCCGAAAGCAGGTTCCTGCCGAACAGATAGGCCGTGACGGCGAGCAGCGCCCCCGACACCGCATAGGTTGAAGCGATCATGATCCGCCTTCCGATCGTGTCGAACAGGCGCCCGAGCAGCAGCGGTCCGAGCACATTGCCGGCCGCGAACGGCAGGATGTACCAGCCGACCTGCTCGGCCGGAGCGCCGTAAAAATCGATCAGGATCAGCGCATAGGTGAAGAATACCGCGTTATAGAAGAACGCCTGCGCGATCATCAGGCTCAAGCCCACAAGCGTGCGCCGGCGAAACCTCACGAACAGCGCGCGCGCAACCTCGCGCAGCGGCGTGTGATCGCGCGTGCGCAGCCGCACGCGCTGGTGTGCCGCGGCAGCTTCGTTTGTGCCGGGGCCGGCGCCAGCGCGCGGCGAGCCCAAAAACTTCGCTTCGATGCCGCTGACGATGCGCTCAGCCGCCTGCGCTCTGCCATGTGTCACCAGCCAACGCGGGCTTTCCGGAATCCATAACCTCATCATTACAATCACAAGTCCGATAGTCGCACCGATCAGAAATGCGAGCCGCCAGCCGATCGCCGGGTTTATAAATGCCGGATCGAGCAGGACGATGGAGCCGCCGGCGCCCAATGCCGCGCCCAGCCAAAAACTGCCGTTGATCACGAGATCAGTCCAGCCGCGCAGCCGGGCCGGGATAAGCTCCTGGATTGTCGAATTGATGGCAGTGTACTCGCCGCCGATGCCGGCGCCGGTGAGAAAACGGAACAGCGCAAAGCTCCAAAAGTTCCACGACAGGCCGGTGGCGGCGGTCGCCAGGAGATAGACGACCAGCGTCACGGTGAAGAGTTTTTTCCGGCCGAGACGGTCCGTAAGCCAGCCGAAGAAAAACGCGCCGAGCACCGCGCCGCCGAGATAGCAGCTGCCGGCAAGGCCGACCTCGGCATTGCTCAGGCTCAGCCCGGAGCTTTGCTTCAGCTCGCCGGACAACGAACCGGCCAGCGTGACTTCGAGACCGTCGAGAATCCAGGTGATGCCCAGCGCGACGATGACCAGAACGTGAAAGCGGCCGAACGGCAGCGCGTCGAGGCGTGCCGGAATGTCGGTTTCCACGACGCTGCCGGACGGAACGGCGGTCGGCCCCGCCGCCGGCGCGTCGTGCGGAGGCGGCGACGCAGCCTGCGCGGAGTCCGGGTGCGGCAATCGATTGCCAGCGGCTGAAACCATTGTGCAATGCTGCCCGACCAGCGCTGCCCCGTCGGTCAACGCCCCGCCCGGATGGCTGTTCCGGCGCGTCGTTCTGTGCCGCCGGCCATGCGATCATTCAAGCGTCGGGTTGACTTCAAATCCGTTTGGGACGATTGGCTTAACCCTGATCGGTGCAGCGTTGTCCCGACGGGGATGAAAAATCCGCGGCGGCGGGGATTGCGTCGGCAGTCTATCGCCGGACGAGCGATCGCGTGCCGCAAAGACGCGCGATGCGCCGCTCGCCACGGTGGTGCCTTAAAAGGCAGCCGAGCCCGCCTGAGCGAAAGTGTCATGATGACGAGCGGCGTTAACCCTGCGACGGAAGTCGCAATGACGGCACGCATCGATAGACGCATAGCGACCATAAACGGCAGCAACGCGCGTGAATGCCTCTCCGGCAGGATTGCGGCACGGACCTTAACTCAGGTTTGTCTCCGGCGAGTGCGACATGGCTCAGACGCGCGTTGACCCGGTAGCCTCTCCCGTCCAATCGTCCGGCCGATGGCCCTGGTCTACGCTGATGCGGCTTGCCGGCCGCTTGGAGATTCCGCGGCGGCTGCGCGCGCTGGTCAGGGCGCGGGAATCAAGCCTGATCGCGCTGGCGATGCTGGTGGGTACCATAGCGGGCCTGGTCGTCGCCGCCATGGGCACCATGGTCGACCTGCTGCACGAGACCTTCTTCAACCTGCAGCACAGTGAACGCTTGTCGGCGCGGCTGTCGCTTAACCCGATATTGGCGCTGTGCGTGCCGTTGCTTGGCGGCCTTCTCTTCGGGGCGGCGACCGAGATGATCAGGCGCTGGCGGCCGGATCGCGAGGTCGACCCGATCGAGGCCAACGCGCTGCACGGCGGCCGCATGTCGCTGCTCGGCAGCATGATCGTGGCGGCGCAGACCATCTGGTCGAGCGGCGTCGGCGCCGCGGTCGGACTGGAGGCCGGCTATACCCAGGCGGCAAGCGGCATCGCTTCGCGCATCGGTTCGGCGTTTCGTCTGCGCCGCGGCGATCTGCGCATCCTGGTCGGCTGCGGCGCCGCGGCCGGGATCGCCGGCGCTTTCGGTGCGCCGCTTGCCGGCGCGTTCTATGGCTTCGAGCTGATCATCGGCAGCTATTCGCCGGTCAGCCTGGCGCCGGTCGCCATCGCGGCGCTGATCGGCTTCGAAGTCGCCGACAAGCTGTCGCCGGCGGAGATCGGCGTCGTCGCGCCCGAGAAGATGGCGATCGTAAGCCATGATCTCGCGATCGCCGCCGTGCTCGGCCTGCTCGCGGCGCTGCTCGGCATGACGCTGATGCGCGGCGTCGCGGTGAGCGAAACCTTGTTCCGGCGGCTGGCGCTGCGGCCGGTCCTGCGCACGGCGCTGGGCGGGCTCGTCGTCGGCCTGTGCGCGATGGTGTCGCCGCAGGTGATGTCGTCCGGCCACGGCGCGCTGCGCATCGCCGGCATGCTCGATCTGTCGTTCGGTTTCGTGGGGCTGCTGTTCGTCCTGAAAATCGTCGCCTCGATTGCGTCGCTCGGGTCCGGCTTCCGCGGCGGCATGTTCTTTTCCTCGCTTTTGATCGGCGCGCTGGGCGGCCACCTCTTGGCCGTGGCGCTCACCATGATGTTCCCGACGATCTACTTCGATCCGAACGCCTATGCGGTGATCGGCATGAGCTCGCTGGCGGCTTCGGTGATCGGCGGACCGCTGACCATGATTTTCATCGCGCTCGAAACCACCGGCGACCTGTGGCTGACGACCCTGGTGCTGATCGCCGTGATCATTTCCGCGCAGGTGACGCGCGAAGCGTTCGGCTATTCGTTCGCGACGTGGCGCTTCCATTTGCGCGGCGAAACCATCCGCAGCGCCGCCGATGTCGGTTGGATGCGCGATCTCACGGTCGGCAGGATGATGCGCCAGGACGTGCAGACCGCGCACGCCTCGACCAATGTCGCGGCGTTCCGTGAGGCTTTTCCGCTCGGCTCGACTGCCTATGTGGTGGCGGTCGACGAGGCGGACTGCTATGTCGGGCTGATCCATGTGGCGGATGTCCATCCCAACGAGGTCGCGCCGGACCGGCCGCTCAAGGATTTTCTGCTCTACACCGACGAGATGCTGCTGCCCGGCATGGCGGTCAAGGAAGCGGTACTGGCGTTCGACCGCGCCGAGGCCGAAGCGCTGGCGGTGGTCGATTCGTATCTTGACCGGCGTGTCATCGGGCTGTTGACCGAAGCCTACGTGCTGCGCCGTTATTCGGCGGCGCTGGAGCGGCGGCGGCAGGAAATGCTCGGCGAGGAGTAGGCGGGGCGCCACGCAGATTGCGTGCGAGACCATCGTCGACATCTCGCTTGAGCTCGATGCGCGGAATTTCGGCATGCGCACGCCGGCCGGCTTCAAAAAGGACCTGCAATTCGCCATGGAGGTCCTCAAGGAGCACGATGCGCCGGGCGGCGCCGGGCAGATCGTGCGCGGCGTCCCACATGCGGCTTCATGCCGGCAGCCATGTCGGCGCGCCGGAGCACAACGTGCGCGGCGGCACGCAAATCCATCAGCTGCCGCTCGACATGTTCATGGGCGATGCGATCGTCGCCGATTTGCGCGATAGATGCCCGGCAAGGCGATTACCGAGACCGATCTGGAGCAGACCATGGGCGGCATCGTGCGGCGCGGCGACCGCGTTCTACTGCGCACCGATCACAACAATTCTTACGACGGCGGCTCGGACCGTTGGATGAAGCTGTCGCCTTATCGGCCTCGAATAGAGCTTAAATCATCACGTGCTAGCCGCCATAGAACACGTTGTCGCCGAGATCCTTCATCTCCAGGATCGCGGTATCGGGTCGGCCGGACAGCGGCGCCTTGAGGTGCGCCTCGACGACTTCGCCGACCACGATGTGATGGTCGCCCTGCTCGACGATGGTGACGACGCGGCATTCGACTGCGCCAGGCGCATCGGTCAGCAGCGGCGCGCCGGTCGTGCCTTTGCGGTACGGTTGACCGCTGAGCTTGCCGTCGCTGACCGTGGTCGGTTTGAAGAACCCGAATGCGACGCCCTTGTGCTCCTTGCCGAGCATGTTGAGCGCAAATGCCTGCGCCGCCTTCACCGCCTTGTAGGCGCCGGAATCGGTCTTGACTGCGGCGACCACGAGCGGCGGCGCGAACGCGGTCTGTGTCACCCAGTTCACCGTCGCCGCCGCGATATTGCCGTTGCCGTCGTCGGCGGTGAGCACATAGATGCCGTACGGGATCATGCGCAGCACGGTCTTCTTGGCGTCCGCGTTCATCGCCTCCGCTCCTTGTTACCCAGCGAACATAGCCCTCACCCTAACGCAGCCGGCGCACAAGGCAATGCCGTGGCACGCAGGCTCGGATGTGTACGGAGCCCGAAAGGGGGATGACAGAACGTCAATCTGCGGCTAATCGCAGATTATGTCGTTTCCGTTCTTCCGCATCGGTCGCTCAGTGACGGGGCTCGGCCTGTTTGCCGTCAAAACGATCAAGCGCGGCGCCTATATCGCCACCTATCGGGGCCCGCGCCTTCTCAATGAGGAAGCCGACCGCCGCGAAGCACGCGGCGCGCGCTACATGTTCGAGCTGAACAGCAAGTTTACGATCGACGGCTCCTCGCGCTCGAACGTGGCGCGCTACATCAACCATTCGTGCTGGCCGAACGCCACCCCGATCTTCCGCGGCGGCAAGATCGTCATCCGGGCGCTGCGCACCATCTCGCCGGGCGAAGAAATCACCTACGATTACGGCCCCGAATATCTCGCCTATTTCATCGAGAGTGGCGGCTGCCAGTGCGCCGGTTGCCGCGTCAGGAAGGCAGCGCGCCGCGACCGGCGGGGATCGGCCCGTAAACGCCGTTGATCGAAGGCCTCCGCGTTCCTCGCCAGCAGAGAATGTGGCGCTGTTTTGCTGCGGACGGCCTGCGCGTCAGTGAAGCATCTCGTCGGGCGGCATGATGCCCCAAAGATTCGATGCCGACGGATCCTTGGCCCAGACTTTCGGGCGCTGCGGATTGTCGCGGTGCCATGGCCGCGGCTCGAAATAGCCGAGCTCTTCGTTCATGCGGTCGAGCTCGGCGAAGGTTTCGGTGATCAGCCCGTTCGCCGCGCGGTGATAGGCAAACAGATTATGCCCGATGCCGTGGCGGCCCGGTCCCCATAGCAGCTTGTAACCGTGGCGGCTGAGGAAGTCGCACGCCGTCTGCATGTGCGCCCAGTCGCGCAGCTCGAAGGCGGTGTGGAAGTGTCGGTTCGAGCCGGTCTGCATCAGATTGATGGTGTGGTGATCCGGCCCGCAGCGCAGGAACGAGAAGAAGTCGCCCATCCAATCGGATTCGCGAAAGCCGAGCACGTCGCAATAGAATTTCGTCGTATGCTTCACGTCGGTGACGTGGAAGGCGACGTGGCCGAGCTTGTACGGCACGATGCCCTTCTCGGCGAATTTCTGGTGCGAAAAGGCGTCGCGCTTGAACACCTCCATGACGGTGCCCTTGGGGTCGGCGAACACCAGCATGTCCGAGATCGACGGCTCCGGGTCCTTTCTGCGCTCGGTCTTGATGCCGTGGCCGGCGACCTGCTTCTCGAACGCGCCGAGATCGGCATCGGGCGCAAGCTGAAATCCGACGCGCGTACATTGCGCGCTGGCGCCCTTGCGCAGCACCACCGCATGGTGATCGACCGTGGAGGCGAGGTAGACGGTGTCCTTATCCTTGGCCGCGACGGTGAGCCCGAGGATCTCGGTGTAGTACTCGGTCTGCTTTTCGAGATCGGGCGTCTCGTAGCTGGCATGGGCGATCTTGCTGACGCGGATCATTGGGTACTCCTATGTCTCGGATTGCTTCGGGCGCGGCAGCGCGGCGATGACGTCGACCATTTTGGCGACATCGTATTCGCCAAAGCCCATGGCGACGAAGCGGTCGTAGAGGGCTATCGCACGATCGAGCATCGGTGTCGCCACGCCGACGCTGGCGGCGAAGTCGCCGATCATGTCGAAATAATGCTGCAGCGCCGGCACCGTGCCTTGCGCCGGAGTGAAACGCCGCTCCGCCATCCAGGGCGCGCGGATGCCGAACTGGGTCGAGCCGCCGCTGCCGCTGGCGATCGCCTTGATCATCAGCGGCACGTCGACGCCGGCTTTGAGCCCGAGCGCCATCGCTTCGGCGGTCGCCGCGATGTTGAGCGCCACCAGAAGATTGTTGACCAGCTTGACCCGGCTCGCGGCGCCGAACTCGCCGAAATAGAGACAGGTCTCGGCAAATGCCGAAACCACCGGCTCGATCTTTTTGCAGGAAGCGGCGTCGCCGGCGAGGTAGATCACGCCCTTTCGGGCCGCCACCATGCCGGGCGTGCCGGACACTTCACCGTCGATGAAGATCGCACCCTTCTCTCTGAGCGCCTCGACCTGGCGTTCCTTGTCGGGCACCGGATGCGAGCCGAGTTCGACCACGATCTGGCCGCGCCGCGCACTCTGTACGAGCCCACGCGCCCCCTGCACCACGTCGTCGAGCGCTTCGGTGGAAGGCAGGCACGAGAACACGATGTCGGCTGCCGCAGCGACCTCGGCCGCCGAGCGCGCCGGCACGCCGCCGATCTTTTCGAATTCGGCAAGCGACGAGCGGCGAAAGCCGACCACGCGGCGGCCGCTTTTGATCAGGTGCTCGGAAATCGGCAGTCCGATCTTGCCCGGGCCGACAAAGCCGATGGTTTCCATAAATGCCTCCCGAGCCAGCCCGCTACGCCACGTCGATGGTCTGATCGGAGAAATTGATGCGCAGGTCGAGCATGCCCTCCATCAGCGTCCACTCTTTCAGCTCGAAAGTGCGTAACCCGTTTTTGAAGAACGGATCGCCTTCGGCGATGGCGCGCGCTTCAGCCGCACTCGCCGCGCGCAAAATGGTCAAGCCCTCGCCCTGCGGCTGGCGCTCCGCGTCGGCGAGCGGCCCGGACGCAAAGATGATGCCGCG
>JASHSE010000147.1 GCA_030036975.1 Xanthobacteraceae bacterium
GGGTGCGCGCCAGGCGGCGATGACGCTGCCAGCGCCGCCGCTATCGTCGGTGAACGCGCCGGCCTCGGCGAGCCGCAACGCCACCGGACCCGGCACGACCAGCGTTCTGCAGCCGTCGTCGCGGCGCTGCCGCGCCAAAATCGCGGCGTCGAACGGGTGGTGCAGCGACAGCGTGCCGGCCGAGAGCAGCCAAGGCATGAAGGTGAGGCTCAGGCCGGCAAACGAGGCCGGCACCATGGTCGAGACGATGCGCGCGTCCTGGGCGAGGTGGCCTTCCAGCGCGACGCCGAGCCCACCGGCTATCGCCTCCAAATGATTGCGCGCCACCGGCACGATGCCGCTTGCCCCGACGTCGAAGGTGATGAAGGCGAGGTGCGACGCCGCATTGTGCTGCCGTTTGCGTTCGAGCGGCGGCACCGGATCGAGCCGTGCGTCGCCGAACAGGTCGTCGAACGGCACCACGCCGTCGGGCAGCTTGTCGCCGAAGGCGCAGACATAGCGGATCGAAAACAGTTCCGAGGCGACCCGCATGGCCAATTGGCAGTGATTGAAGCCGCCGACGCGCCCGCAGGTGATGAGCCCCTTGGCGCCGATGCGCGCCAGTGCTGCCACGGTCTCGGCGCGGCGCCACAACAGCGGCAACGGCGCCGCGATCAACCCGGCGCGCAGCGTGCCGAGCAGCATGAGGATGTTCTCGACCGTGTTGGGCAGTTGGATGGCGACGATCGAGTCGGCGGCGATGCCCATGTGGTGCAGCCGACCGGCGATCGCCGCGACCACGCGGTCGGCCTCGGCGTAAGTCAGCCGCCGCGGCGCGCCGTCGGTAAACGTCTCGCGGTTCGGCGCATCGAGCAAAGCCGGCCGGTCCGGATATTTCAGCGCGATGCGGTGAAACACCTCGTCCACGGTGAGGCGGCGCGGACCTTGCTGTGGCGCGGCGGCGGCCGCCGGATCGCCGAGAATCATGGCTCCGCTCCCGCGCCGCGATGCCACCAGGTTTCCGGCAGGTAACCGAACAACGAGGTATGCGCCGGATGCTGCACCGAGGCCGCATGCGCCACCCATTGCCGCGGCAGATAGAACAGCGGCACCACATAGCTGCCCGAGATCAGCACGCGGTCGAGCGCGCGCACGGCATCGACGAATGCAGCACGGTCGCGGGCGGAAAGAAGCGCCGCGATCATGGCGTCGGCTGCCGGACTGCGCACGCCCATATAGTTCCGCGTCCCCGGTTCGTCGGCGGCAGCCGAGCCGAAATAAAAGCTCTGCTCGTTGCCCGGCGACAGCGATTGCTCCCAGCGGTACTCGATCATGTCGAAATCGTACGACAACAGCCGTTGCTGATACTGCACGTCATCGACCAGCCGCACCTGCGCGTCAATGCCGGCACGTTGCAGGTTGTGGGAAAATGCCAACGCCAGGCGCTCCTGGTCGCGGCTCGCCACCATGATCTCGAAGCCGAGCGGCCGGCCGCCGCGGCGCTCGCGCAGCGTCGTGCCTTGGAGTTCGTAGCCCGCGGACTGCAGCAGCGTGAGCGCTTGCCGCAGGGTCGTGCGGTCGCGGCCCGAGCCGTCGGTCACCGGCGGCGACCAGGTGCCGTCGAGCACGTCGGCGCGCACGGCGCCGGGAAACGGCGCGAGCAGGGCGCGCTCGCGCGCGTCCGCCGGCCGGCGATAGGCGGACAATTCGGAATCGTCGAAAAAGCTGGCGCTGCGCCTATAGAGATTGAAAAAGAAATTGCGGTTGATCCATTCGAAGTCGAACAACAGCGCAATCGCCTGGCGTGCGCGGATATCGGCAAAGATCGGCCGGCGCGTGTTGAACACGAAATCGAACGCCGGCTTCGGCAGTCCGTCGGCAAACGTCTCCTTGACGATGCGGCCGTCGCGCACCGCCGGAAAATCGTAACCGGTCTGCCAGCGCGTCGGATCCTCCTCGCTGCGCACGTCGTAGAGCCCGGCCTTGAAGGCTTCGAAATAGGCGTTGGCGTCGCGGTAGTAGTCGATGCGCACTTCATCGAAATTGTACATTCCGCGATTGATCGGCAGTGCGCGGCCCCAATAATTCGGATCGCGCTTGAAGGTGACGCTTTTACCGACGTCGAGGTTCGCGACCACGTAGGGGCCGCTGCCGATCGGCTTCTTCAAGCTTGTCTGCTCGAAATGCGCAGCGTCGACCGCGTGCTTGGGCAGGATCGGCATCAAGCCGAGGATGAGCGGCAATTCGCGGTCGCTGCTGCCGGCAAGATCGAAGCGCACGGTGCGCTGATCCAAAATGTCGGCGCGCTTCACCTTGGAATAATAGGTGCGGTGGTTCGGCATGCCGTGGTCGCGCAACAGCCGCCAGGAAAACACCACGTCCGCGGCGGTGACCGGCACGCCGTCGGAAAAATGCGCGGTGGGATCGAGGCTGAAAGTGACAAAGTCGCGGGCATTGTCGGTCTCGACGCTGCGCGCGAGCAGGCCGTAGAGCGTGAACGGCTCGTCGTAGCCGCGCGCCATCAGGCTTTCGATGACAAAACCGCGCACGGCCTGCACCGGCAGGCCAAGCACGCTCAGCGGGTTGAGGCTGTCGAAGGTGCCGAGATTGCCTTCGACCAGGCGGCCGCCTTTCGGCGCATCGGGATTGACGTAGGGCGTAGCGGCAAAATCCGGCGGCAGCGCCGGTGCGCCGTGCATGGCGATCGCATGGACCGAGCCGGCCGCTCGCAGGGCGGCCGCGGTGAGTGCCAGGGTACCGCCGCAGGCGGCGCGCAGGACGGCGCGGCGCGACAGTCTCAGCATGCCCGGCAGCGGATCGGCGCCCGACAACGAATCGAACCTTCTGCGGTCGCGATGTTTCGCCATTGGCTTGATGATGCCGCCAATGTAACACACGGGCGCCGGCGCTTACGCTGGCTTTATGGCGCCGGCCAGTTGCGCTATCTGGCTGGCCGGGGTGGTGTCACGCTGTTGCCGCAATCTGCGTCGATTGACCGTCCAACCGGGGGTAGGCGCGGCCAGCGCGGCGACGATCGAGGGGCACCCGCGCCCGCATTAAGACCAGTCATCACAGTCGGACCGAAACAATCGGCTAAGTAAGGTCGATTTGCGGCCGGCAGCACGAAGAAGGACTGCTTCTCATGATTTATCGTAACGCGTGGGCATCGGCGCGGCTGACCGGCCGCACGCCCGGTGCCATCGCCAAGACAGCAGCCTTGACCGTCGCGCTTGCCGTCGCGTCGGGTTCGCTCGCGCTCGCTCAAGCGCCGAAAAAGCCGCCGGCCAAGAAGCCGGCGCCGGCTCAGGCACAACCGGCCGCGCCCGCGCCGCAGGCGCAGCCGCCGCAGCAACAGCAGGTGCAGCTGATCTATTCGCCGTGGACCAAATTCTGCCTGAGCGGCAACCAGGCCGGCGGCAAGAAGGTCTGCTTCACCGGCAAGGACGCCCGCATCGAATCCGGCATGCTGGTGGCGTCTGCGGTGCTGATCGAGCCGGAAGGCGAGCCGAAAAAGATCTTCCGCGTGACCGTGCCGCTCGGCATGGCGCTCGCCAACGGCACCCGCGTCTTGATCGACCAGAACCAGCCGCTCACCGCGCCGTTTGCGTTCTGCGTTCCGGCAGGCTGCATGGCGGATTACGAGATCACGCCGGAAACCATCGCCAATCTGAAAAAGGGCAAGGGCCTCTACATTCAGGCCATCAAGGTGGACGGCCAGCCGCTCACCGTGCCGCTGCCGCTGGCCGATTTCGCCAAAGCCTATGACGGCCCTCCGACCGATCCGAAGGTCTTCAAGGAGCAGCAGGACAAGCTGCAGGAGGAGCTGCAGAAGCGCGCCGAGGAAGCCCGCAAGAAGCTGGAGCAGGCCAATCCGCCGCCCGGCGCCGCCGCCGCGCCGCAGGGCAAGACGCAGTAGCGGCGGCCTAGCCGTGTTTCCCTGGCGCAGCGCAGCACGAAGTGGGGCGCTGCAGACCCGGGATCGTCATAAACTGCCGAGTCTGAAACGATCCGAATCAGCGGTGCACCGCCATAGCGCGTCGAAGACGCACGTAAACGCGCTTACGGCGCTGCACCGCGTCCGAGAAACAAAGGGTTCAATGCCGCGTTGCGGCGCGCGGCCGATAGTTTTTGCCGTCTCTGACAAAAACTTCGGCAACCTGCGGATGGCGCACCGGCTCGCCGCTGGTGTCCGCCAGCAGGTTCTGCTCCGACACATAGGCGATGTATTCGGTCTG